>JAYZIQ010000001.1:0-5022 GCA_036165455.1 Chloroflexota bacterium
AACCGCACTAATTACTGGCGCTGGCTCAGGATTAGGTTATGAAACCAGTAAACTTTTCCTTTCTGAAGGTTGCTTTGTTTTTATGAGTGATATTAATCCTATAGATACAAGTGAACTTGAAGGCGCTGGTTTTAAAGGCAATTTTAAAGAGGTGAGGCTTGATGTTTCTGATAAATTAGGATGGAAAAATGCTTTGTCAGTTATTAAATCAAGTAAAAAAAATATAAATATACTTGTTAATAATGCAGCGTTGTCTAACCCTGAAACAAGGTGGGATCTAATAAATACTTCTGAAGAAATTTGGGAATTGGCAATGAGCGTAAATTCAACAGGTGTTTTTTTGGGAATGAAGAATATAATTCCAAGTATGATTAAAAATAAACATGGTTCAGTTATAAACGTATCATCTATATTTGGTAAGGTTGGAAGTGAAATGGGGGCAGTTTATCATGCTTCAAAAGGATCCATAACCACTCTTACAAAAGCTGCGGCTATTCAGTATGCATCAAATAATGTGAGAATTAATTCTGTGCATCCTGGCTTTTTAGAAACAAATATGACCAAAAAATTACATAAAAAGCCAGGCGTCAGGAAGCAGAGAAATGAATCCACTCCTTTAGGTAGAATTGGAAACCCAATTGATGTTGCGTACGGAATCCTGTATTTAGCTTCAGATGAGAGCTCATGGGTTACAGGTTCTGAATTAGTAATTGATGGAGGATATCTTGCTCAATAGAGCAAAGTTTACAACTTTAAAAGAAGTAATGAACGCTCCAGGATTTTTCTTTGTGTGGATATTTTTATTTTCTTCATTAGGATTGGCTATTGCAGGAACCTTAATGCTTTGGGTTTACGCTGGTTTTTCACCAAGAAATACTCCAATCATTGAATACAAAGGCGGAATTGAAATGGGGATAAATGAGGTAAACAATTTTTCTGACAAAAAAGAAATTCATAAATATAGATTTTCAGGAGTCGAAGGACAAATACTTGATATTAATATTGTTCTTGAATCTGATATTAGATTTGGGACAAAGTTTTATATAGATAATCCAGAGCAAATGTTTGAGGTTCTTGCCGGAACTACTACAGCCACCTCTAATAATACTTTGAATAATATGCAAGAAATAATTGGGCAAACCGATTCTAAAATATTTCTTGCTAATAAAAAAATATTATTAAAAGAAACCGCTACATTTACTCTTGCCATTGACTATGATTTTGAAAGGCATTCTAATTATTATGATTTTGACTTTTTCTTTATGTTATGGGACAGAGAATCTCAGGAATGGTTAAGTAAATATCCAAAATATGGAGTCTTAATTAAGCAAATTAATTCTTAATTATAATTTATTGAGTAAGTAGCAATTAGGTGTTTGTATAGCTGGATAGAATATTTTCTGAATAAGGAAATATTCCTTTAAGTCCATTAAACCTGAAGATTTCTAATGTTTTATCGTAATAATTCTCAGATATAGTCAAATCTCCATTCCAACAATTTAAATCTTGATAATTTTTAATTGATTTCTCAAGATAATCTAATTCTGTTTCAGGAAAAAATTCATTTGTAATTTCAGCAATGTTTAAGGCACTTTCAGTTTGTGCAAATAATTTAGTTGTATGAAATATTTCAATAAATTTATGAAAAGCTTTTGTTTTTATAAATGATTTTTTACATATTAAAGTACTAAAAGAAAGTGGGCCTAAAATCTTTCCTATTGAGGCAACAGTTTCGCCAACTTTTGATCTAGTAACATTACCCTTATCGTCGTAAGCATTATAAGTAAGGTCTATAGACTGAGGAGATTGAAGATGAATATAGTCTCCCTCTCCACTTCTAAACGCAGCTATCATTTCTTCTGGGGACCCAGCATCTATGGCATCAATTTTTGTATATTCAATATCTTTTTTGTAGCAAGCGTACTTAAACATATAATTAGGTTGCTTTGAGTGATCAACTAAGACTTTTGAATTAATTAAGTCTTCCCATTTAAATTCTGTATCTTTTAAGCCATCTCTTCTAACTAAATAAAACCCATCTGTTTTATTAATTTCTGCAAAGTGAATAATATTTTCTGAATATTCATTATTCCAACTTCCAGCAATTGATGATTGAGCTATATCCACATCATCATTCGTTATCATTTCATATACATTTTCATCATTTTCAGCTACAGAATAGTTACAGCTAAACCCATCTGACAAAGATTTCATGAAATTGGCATCAGATGAACCTAAATCTACAGTTAGTAATAAAGGCGTATAGAAAGCTGAATGCCTAGATGCAATTAGTCTTATTGGGTTTTCATTTTGGTTATCCATAATCTAAAAATGCGAGTATGATATTAACTTATGTTAAGTCAAATTAAAAGTTTCTGGAATTGTAGTATTTTCCTACTTATATTTATGGTTATCTCATGTGGCGCAAGTGAAAATTCTAATTTCATATATGATCAGGAGGATTTAAGATTAATTGCTTGGAAAAATAAAGGCGGATTTGAGACAAGCTTCCCGGAATCTAATTTTTCTAGGTGGGGTTACATAAAGGGCAGGGAAGTGGCAATTATTCTTTATAGTACGTCTGAATTGGCTAATAATTTTGGACAAATTGCAGGACAAGAACAAACAGAAATTATTGAGCAATCTAAAACTGATTCTGATAGCGGAGATTCAGGTTCATTTTATGGACCAAAAGTTGAAAGAACAGGGTGCAGAGGCTTTTCAGGTGCCGCCCTCTTTAGAGGTGAATGTCCTAGAAGAGAGCCTATTTATACAGTTTTTCAAATCGATGGGAACGCCTTATTTATGTTTGAACCATTAAGGTCTGAAGATAATGATTTAGCGGCCCAAAGACTTAATGAATTAATAATTTTATTAAATGAAAAATATAAAGATAAAAAATGAAAGCTCTTTATAGTTAATAGATTAATATCTCCAGTCCCATGATCCATATCCTGGATTTCCAGGATCCTTGCCTAGCAATTGCCTCACAGAAGCTATCTCCCCTAAATGATTCCAATAGTGGAATATCATCCTAGTGATATCAGTTCCAAAATTAATTTCTTCATCATCTTTGATCCAAGTAATTTTTGATGAAAGATCATCATTAGTTAGCAATTTCAATGAATTCTTTACAGTTAGAACTGAATTTTCCCATAAGCTAACAATATCTTTTAAGTCAGGGGTTGAGTGTGGTTGGCCATTTCTGTATTTATTTGCCTCTTCAGGAATTTCTATTTCTTTGATTTTGTTTGCTATTTCATAGTTATAAACAGATGAATGGCCCATAAGCCATCCGATGGAATTCAGAGGAGGAAAGACTTTTTTTATATCATTATCTGTCAAATCTTTATAATAATTCTCCATTTGATCTATTGATAATTCGTATTGTCCAGTTATTATATGCGATGACATATTTCCTCCTAAAAATTAGATAGCATTATTATAATTAATCCTAATATTAATACAAAAGTTATAGATACTATCGATGAATTTATTGACTTCTCATTATTAATTTTTCCATCTTCAGCTTTCCTGAAAATACGAGAAATTGATATCATCATTGAAGATATAGTTATGAATATCAATATTTTAGTTATTAATGACATAGCATTAGAAAGTACCAATTGAGTAAATTTATAGTATTAGCATTTTACCAGTTTATAGAAAGAAAAGATTTGGACGAAGTTGAGTCTTTGTTAAAAAAGAAATGTATTTTTTCAAAAATTAAAGGAACTATACTTTTATCTAGCGAAGGTATTAATGGAACAGTTTCTGGTTCAGAAAAATCAATATTAGAGCTGAGTTCATACTTTAAAGAAATTGGATATGGCAATTTAAATGAAAAATTATCTTCATCAAAATTTTTACCTTTTCCTAGGTTAAAGGTGAGAATTAAAGACGAAATAGTTACCTTTAAAGAAGATTTAGATCTAATTAATAATAGAGGGGAATATATAGATGCAGCAAAATGGAATGATTTAATCGATGACCCTGAATTAATACTTGTGGATGTTAGAAATGACTTTGAAGTTCAAATGGGTTCTTTTGAAAAAGCGGAAAATCCTGACACGAAAAGTTTTACTGATTTTAAAAAATATGCTGAAGAAAAGTTATTGCAAAATAAAAACACAAAAGTAGCAATGTTTTGCACGGGAGGAATACGTTGTGAAAAGGCTAGTTCTTATCTTGTCGGGCAAGGGATGAAAAATGTATATCAACTTAAAGGAGGCATTTTAAGTTATCTAGAAAAGATTGATGAGAGCAGTAGTAAATGGAAGGGGGAATGCTTTGTTTTCGATAGAAGGGTTTCTATTAAGACAGGACTTAAGGAAGGGACATATAAAATTTGCTCTGGGTGCAGAAATCCTATAAATGATATTGACAGAGAGTCAGAATTATTTGAAGAGGATGTTTCATGCAAAAATTGTTTTAATAAAACATCTAATTCTAAGAAAAACGGTTTAAGGGAAAGGGCAAAGCAAACCAAGCTAGCCCGAGAAAGAGGAAAGAAATATCCATACTTAGAAGTTTCAGCAGACGAATATTTTGAATCAGGATTCTAGCAATAAAGCTTTACCTTTGGGTGTTATTTTATAACCATGGTAGTAAGCAACTAATTTTCCATCAGATAGGACTTTGATCTGATTTTTTATAGTGAGTTTTGGATTAGGGGTTGATATTTTGTCTTTATATATTTCAATACACTTTTCTACAATTTCATCAGAATACATAAATTGATCATTGATAATATTAAGTATATACAGTTGAATCTCTTGATTTAATTTTTTAGTATCCATAATCAATAAATGACTTACTTTCTTGTATGACATTATCGTTATAATATTCTGAGGGACAATTTTCTTCAATAATTTTAAATGTCCTTTTTGCGCCAGGATTCCAGTATGCATCTGCCTCCATCATGGGGTCCGGAAATTCAGGGTAATAATTTCTTGGAGGTAATGTCTTGATAGACCTCGGAGTCAAAGCTGTCACATCATGATTATGACTAAGTATTATAGT
>JAYZIQ010000002.1:0-10658 GCA_036165455.1 Chloroflexota bacterium
CTGGTTCTCCTGATATCTTGCCTAACCCTATTTTCACAGAGGTATCATTACCTCCAGACCTATCTCCATTTAATTCGGTAAATTCATTGAATATCCTTGAGATATAATCAACTGATTTTGGCCTTTTTATCTTCCTAGACAATTGAACTGAATTCGATGCAGTAATTTCTTTATAATCTATTTTTGAATTAATTCTATGTGTGTTTTTTTTCTTAAGGGCAAAAGTTGGTTTCAAAACACTTAGTAAAGTAGTTAGTTCAAATTTAAGATCATTTCTTGGGACTATATTGTCAATAAATCCAGAATTTAAAAAGTCCTCAGAGAGATACTTATCTGATTCAATGCTACCAGTCATTTCTTTAAGTTTTCTGTATGGAGAGTAACCAATATGTGCGCCTGGCTCGGCTATAATAATGTCAGAAAGAGCCGCAAAGCTTGCCATAACTTGACCTGTTGAAGGATTACTCAAAATTGATATAAGGGGCTGATTAGTATTCTTTAAATCGTTTACTGCAGCTACAGTTTTAGACATTTGCATTAAAGACATTACTCCTTCTTGTATCCTGCTCCCTCCGCTATTAATTAGAGTTATTACTGGCAATTTCCTCTTGGTGGCCATTTCTAAAGAAAGTGCAATTTTTTCTCCAACAATTAACCCCATGCTGCCTCCTAAAAAACCGAAATCAAGTGCTATTATTATTGCTTCTTGACTGCCTATTTTAGAAGTTCCGCATAAAACTGCCTCGTTAAGACCTGTTCTGTTTTGATCAGTTTTAATTTTTTCGTCATACGATTCAATTTCTTCTTTAGCTATTTCGTCATATGAAGTTGTAATTTTATTAAATATTTCAGTAAATGTTCCTTTGTCTGCTATGGACGCTATCCTTTCTCTTGCAGACATATGAAAATGAAAATCGCAATATGGACAAATCTTGTAGTTTTTATAGTCTAAAGATTTTTCTAGGTCCTTATTGCATTTAAAACAAGATATTTCATTGGCGCTATCATCAAAGATCGTTTCTTCTTCAAATATCATCTTATAGAACCTCTCTTGCCTTTCCGGCATCACCTGGGCCTACCACGCCTTGTTCTTCAAGCTCATCCATCAGCCTTGCTGCTCTTGGATATCCTATCCTTAATCTCCTTTGCAAAAATGAGGTCGAAAGAGTTCTCTGGCCCCTAGCTAAGTTTTGGGCCTGCAAAATCAGGGAATCTTCAGAATTTATCTCAACCTCTTCTTCTGAGAACATGTCTACCATTTTTTCTAAATCAAGATATTTTAACGGATTATAAATTTTGTGATTTTTCCAATGCTGCACTATTGATTCAATTTCTTCATCTGATATAAAAATACCTTGAGCTCTTTTTGGTGACGGGTTGTCAATTGGGACAAATAACATGTCACCTTTTCCTAATAATTTTTCAGCCCCAGGAGAATCAATTATTGTCCTAGAATCAATCTGCGAGGTAACAGAAAATGAAATTCTACTAGGAAAATTTGCTTTTATTAATCCAGTAACTACATCTACAGAAGGCCTTTGGGTAGCTACAACTAGATGTATTCCAGTAGCTCTTCCTAGCTGAGCTAACCTAACTAATAATTTTTCAACTTCACTAGACGCAGTTAGCATTAGGTCAGCTAGCTCATCAACTATAACAACTATATAAGGCATTTTTACCCTATTCTTTTTTTCAGATTTTTCGTTATAAGTTGCTATATTTTTTGAATTGTCTTCTTCTAGCTGCTTAAATCTAAATTGCATTTCCTCCACCATCAATTTTAAAGCTATTATTGCCTCAGATGGCTCAACTATTGGCGCAGTTAATAAATGAGGTATGCCTGTATATGGTGTCAGCTCAACTCTTTTTGGATCGATCATTATTAATCTAAGCTCATCAGGATTTTTTTTCATTAAGAATCCAGCTATGATTGAATTTATACACACGCTTTTCCCGGAACCTGTTGCTCCAGCTACTAATAGATGTGGTAACTTTGCAAGGTCGCAATACAGCGATTGATTATCACTTCCAGTTCCTAAAGCTATAGGTAGATCATATTTATCAAAAGACTCACTTTTTTTACTGAAAATTAAATTTTTTAATCCAACAGCAGACGTTTTGGAGTTAGGTATCTCTATGCCCACTAATGATTCTCCTGGCACAGGAGATTGGAATCTAATGTTTTGAGATGCAAGTGCCAACGCAAGGTCTTTTTCTCTTGCTAGAATATGATCTACTCTCACCCTTTTTGAATTACCGTATCCAGGAGCAAGCCCGTACATGGTTACAGTTGGCCCTGACTTAACCTGATCAACTGATACCTCTATGCCATGCTCACTTAATGTTTTTTCAATCAAATCTTTTTTTATCGTTATTTCATTTTCACTTTGTGTTCCAGATTCAATTGATGCAAGAATTTCTTTATCTGGTAACTTCCAGTTTAAATTTTCATTTATATTTGGATTAAATGTATGACTTACCACATCATCATTAACTGCAAAAGGGTCTTTAGGGGCTAAATCATCATCACTAAAAGAGCCTATATCATTTTGAGGGGTAATCTCAATTTCTTGCTCGCTAGAGTCTAGGGCATTGTCATTGCTAGGATTTTCAGGAGTTTTTTTGGGCTTAGGTTTAAATGATATTGATTTTAATGAGATTAATAGAAAACTTATAAGCTTCTTAAATTGATTTAAAGAGTTTTTTGGGAAAAGCATAGTTAAGATTATTACATTCAACAAAATCAATCTTAATATTCTCGTTGAGTAATTTAAAAATGAAGGAGCATCTCCTTGCAAATTTTCAGGCCACTTAATTATGAATTCACCTAATAAGCCTCCATAGGAAGATGGAAAAATTCCATTAGAATTAAATGTAAAAAAGCTAAGAATTGCAGATATTTCCAAGATAACTATTAAAGGAATGACGCTTAAATATAGCTTTGCCTTTTTTTTAGTTAATATATTTGTGTATAAGACAATGAAGGTTGAAGAAATGATCCATATCAGCATTAGAACAAATGATGCGCCAAGAAAATTAACCAAAAAAGGCTGATAAATTACTTTTAAGAATCCACTAGAAAATATTTCTATCTGAAGAATCGTGATCAGTATCGAAAAAGTTAAAATTACTGATAAAACATAAATTCTATTTTTAATGCAAAACTCTCTAATTATATTCATATTCTCTATATTAATTGTTCTACTGTTACTGTAAGTAAATAGAACTCAGAAATCAATTAGAGCACTGTTAAATTAGTGTGATCTTATCCTAATCAGTTATACCTTTTTTATCTAAGAATGCCAAAGCATCAGCAACTGTTACTATACTTTCTGCTTCTTCGTCAGATATTTCTAGATCATTGTCATCTGAAGAAAATTCACTCTCCATTGCCATTATCATTTCAACTACATCTAGAGAATCAGCGTCTAAGTCATCAATAAAAGATGAATCGGATTTAATATCATCAACGTTTACAGAGAGAGATTCTGCGATAATTTCATATAATCTTTCTTCAATTGTCGCCATTTTTACCCTTCTTTCGCTTGTTTTCTAATTCAATTTTCTTTATTTTTTTCATTAAAGACTTGATAACTCCTTTAATAAATTTATTAGAGTTATCTGAACCGAAAAGATAACCTAATTTTTCAAAATCTTCAACTAACTGCTTTTCACTACCTTTAAAATTATTATTTTTTACTTCCCAAAAAGCTAATCTTAGTAAGCTTTTATCTATCACTGATAATTGATTTATGGGGTATTCTTCTGCAAATGATTGGATTACATGATCTAGGATTTCTTTATCCTCAAATATTTTTATTCCCATTTTTGTTGAATTATCTATTTCTTTGTCAGTTAAGTCATTGCTATTTTTTTCTATAGCGGTACCAATCAGGGTCTGATTCTTGTCATTAGTTACATCTAGGTAATATAAAACTTGCAGTATTAACTTTCTTTTTATTTGAGTTTTGTTTAGAGGAATATCTATTGGGTATTCCTCAATTGACTCAATGTCTTTAGATCCTATTAATTCTTTTTGTTTTTCTACTATTATTTTAAGTCCTTGGTTATTTTAATCTTCTAATGCTCTCAATGAATCTACATTGTTTGTAGAGCAATTAGAATCTATTCTCTTTATTAGGCCTGAAAGAACTTTGCCTGGGCCAAATTCAATAAATTGATCATATCCGTTGGCAGACATATATTTAATAGTGTCATTCCATTGTACGCACGACATCAACTGATCGATGAGTTCATTTTTAATGTCTTCGGATGATGTAAGTGGTTCAGCATGAACATTTCCTATTAATGGAATTTCAGGATCTTTAAAATCTAGGGTTTCAATAAAATCAATTAAACTGTCTCTCGCAGGCTCCATTAATATTGAATGAAAAGCTCCCCCTACACTTAATTTTATTGCTTTCTTTGCTCCTCTTGCCTTTGCAAGGTCTACAGCAATTGCAAGCGCATCGTTATCCCCGCTAATAATAATTTGTTGTTCACTATTTATGTTTGATGGGTATGCTCCGGCTTCTCTGCACACTTCCTCAACTGTTTGGATATCCATGCCAATCAAAGCAACCATTCCTCCTGGATTTTTATCGCAAGCTATTTGCATTAATCTGCCTCTTTCAGAAACAAGCTTAATTGTTTCAGATATTGATAGGGACTTAGAAGCACAAAGAGAAGTGTACTCACCTAAACTATGTCCAGCCGTAGCATTAGGTTCAAATTCAGGATATTTCTCTTTAAAGACTGCTAAACAAGCCAAAGAAGTAGCTGTAATAGCAGGCTGTGCATTTTCAGTCTTATTAAGCTCTTCTTGAGAACCTGAAAAGATTATCTCAGACAAATTTCTATCTAGAGTTTGATTGACCTCTTCAAATATATTTTTGGCTTTTTTTGAACTTTCATATAAATCAGCCCCCATCCCTACTATCTGTGACCCTTGTCCAGGGAAAACAACAGCTGTATTTTTATCAAATTCAATCATAACTATTTCGTTGCAAAATTAACTTGTTTTTTTTCTAATGTAGGAGCATCTACATAATATTCGCTCTTATAAATACCGCATTTTGGACAAGCGTGATGAGGCCTAATTAATGTTGGGCATGAAGGACATTTAACTAGCTGAGGTGATTTTAGACCCATGTGAGCCCTGCCTCTTCGCGTCCTAGCTTTTGAATGTTTTTTCTTTGGTAATGGAGCCATTTTCTTTGCTTATATAATTTTTGATAAATGAATTGTACAGATTATAGAGATATTTTCAACAAATTTGGCATACTTTTTATCTAAATTGATACTTATCAGGGGTAAAAATAGGATATTACTTTAATTTCAAGTTTTATCGTGCAAAGAATTATTGGGATAGATATAGGTCTTAGGTTTACAGGTTACGGAATTGTAGATTTCGTCGAACAGAGAGAAGTAATTGTTGAAGGCGGGGTTATTAAAACAGACTCTTCTGAAGATTTGCATATTAGATTATGCTCAATATTTGAAGACCTAGATCAAATTTATAAGAAGTTTAACCCTCAGGTTACTTCAATTGAAGATTTGCATTCTAGATATAGAAATTTAAAAACAGCAATAGTAATGGGTCATGCCAGAGGTGTTGCATGTGTTGTGTCATCCTTAAATGATGCTCCTGTATTTCATTATCAAGCTACTCAAATAAAGAGAATGATAACTGGTTCTGGAAGAGCAGATAAAATGCAGATGATGAAGAGTGTGGGGCTGAGGCTAAATCAAGGAATAATAAAAAATGAGCATGTGGCAGATGCTTTTGCGGCGGCAATATGCCACAAGATGATGTCCGAATCTCCTCAATAAATATAATATTAACTAATGATAAGTTTTTTAACAGGCGAATTACGAAACATCTATAAAGAGAGCTCTTCTATAGAATTAGATGTTTCTGGGGTGGGATATGAAGTTGTTTTACCTGTATTTGTGCTAGATTCATTATTGAATTCTTCATTAGATATTGGTCAAAAATTAACACTAGAGATATATTTTCATTCTACTGAAAGATCACCAAAACCATTACTAGTTGGATTTTCTAATCAGTTAGAGAAAAGATTTTTTTTAAAAATTATTCAAGTAGAAGGAATAGGCCCTCTCAAAGCTGTATCAGCATTAATTTTCCCCGTTTCGGTCATTGCTCAAGCTATTGAAAATGAAGACTCTACCATTCTTAATCAAATGCCAGGAATAGGATCCAGAGCAGCTCAGAAAATGATAGCTACGCTTAAGGGCAAATTAATGGAAATTATTGCTGAAGTTGGCACTGCAGGGCCTACTTCAGGTCAAGAATATAATATTAGAGATAGCGTAATAGAAATATTAGTGGAGCTAGGATTTAAAGAATCTGATGCTTTAAATAAAATAAATCAAGTTCTTAAAGAAAAGCCAGAGATAAGTGAAAATGTTGAAGATATAATTAGAGAAATATTTAAATCTACCCAAGAAAACTAAAGATTATGGCAATAGAAAAGATAATTGATAATAATTCAGAAGATAACAATAAAAAGATAATTAAAGATGATACTGAAGATTTCTCTTCTGATCTAAGACCTAAAATATTAAATGAATATGTTGGTCAAATTAATATAGTCACGAGCCTAAAAACAGCTATTCAAGCTTCAGAGGCCAGAAATGAGGCTATGGATCATGTTTTATTTCATGGGCCTCCTGGTTTAGGGAAAACAACTCTAGCGCATGTTATTGCTAAAGAGAAAAATTCTAATTTAGTAGTTACTTCAGGTCCAAGCTTAGAAAAGCCAGCAGATATAGTAGGGTTACTATCTAACCTGTCCGAAGGAGATGTTCTTTTTATAGATGAAATACATAGAATTTCTAAAGGAGTAGAGGAATATTTTTATTCTGCAATGGAGGATTTTAAAGTTGATTTTATTACTGGATCTGGAACTTTTGCTAAAACTTTAACATTTCCATTAAAGAGATTCACATTAGTTGGCGCAACCACTAGGGTAGGAATGCTTTCTTCACCTTTAAGAGACAGATTCGGCTTAACTTATCATCTAGATTTTTATTCAGAGGATGAGTTAACTGAGATAGTAAATAGATCTTCAGGAATCTTAGGAGTTTCTATTGAGCAAGACTCTTCAAAAGAAATAGCGATACGATCTAGAGGCACTCCTAGGATTGCTAACAGGCTTCTAAGAAGAGTTAGAGATTACCATCAGGTCAATCACAATGAAAAAAAATTAGATAAAATTATAGCTTCTGATGCGATGGAGTTGGAGGGAGTAGATATGAAAGGACTAGATAGACTTGATAGGCAATATCTTGTTACTTTATCAAATAACTACAATGGAGGGCCTGCCGGAATAGAAGCTTTGGCTGCAACTTTAAATGAAGAGTCTCAAACTTTAGTGGATGTAGTTGAGCCTTATTTGCTTAAAATAGGATTTATTATAAGAACTCCTTCAGGAAGAAAAGTAACTTTAGATGGATTAAGATATTTAGGAGAAAATTCCAATAAACTTTCTGGAGAAGGTTCTCAGGGTAGTATGTTCTAATTTAAATCATCAAATGATGCTTCATTGTTGTTCCATAATTTCCAGTACAATCCTCTGTTATCTAATAGATCATTATGTGAGCCCATTTCCTGTATTTCACCTTTATCGAGCACAATGATCTTATCCGCATTTTTTATAGTTGAGAGTCGATGAGCAATTATTATGCCTGTTCTATTTTTTAAAACTGCGTCCAATGCTTTTTGAATTTGTTTTTCTGTATAGCTATCAATATAAGATGTTGCTTCATCTAAGATAAATATTTTTGAGTCTAATAATAGAGCTCTTGCAAAACTTAGCAGTTGCCTTTGGCCTATAGAGAGATTAGCTCCTGATTCTTCTAGGATAGTGTCGTATCCTTTAGGTAATGTCATTATAAAATCATGTGACCCAACTAATTTTGAAGCTTCTATAACTTCCTCTCTGGTAGCTCGCGCTTTGTATTTAATATTATCTTCTACAGTACCTGAGAAAATTATTGGGTCTTGAAGCACCATGCTTATGTTTTCACTTAAAGAACTTTGAGTTACCTTCTGTAAATCTTGATCATCAATTAAAATATTGCCGTTTTTGATTTCATAAAATCTGTGAATTAGGCTAGCTATAGTTGTTTTTCCAGAGCCGGTAGGCCCAACAAGACCTACTGTTTCTGTTTCTTTAATTTCAAAATTTAAATCTTTTAAAATAGGCTCATTATAATTATATTCAAAATCAACATCTTTAAACTTAATGCAGCCTTTTTCGACAATTATATCTTTAGCTCCTTCAGAATCATTTATGTCTATTTTGATATCTAATAATTCAAAGATTCTATGCCCTGAAGCCATAGCTCTTTGAAGTACACTATAGTGCATTGTAAGGGCCCTAATAGGATCAAAAAATCTCTGAACATAAAGCAAGAAAGCTATCATTACTCCTATTTCTACAGAGCCTCCAGAAACTAGATATCCGCCTAAAACAACAATCAATGACATTGTAATTCCTACTAATAATTCTACTGGTGGATGGATTCCAGAACCATATTTAGCAGCATCATTCATGTCATTAAAATTTTCTCTGACTCTTTCATCAAAACGATCTTGATTAACATCTTCTCTAATCATATTTTGGGTAACCCTTATTCCATTAACATGCTCATTTAATACTCCACTAACCACTGAAGAAGACGCTCTAGCCTTTAAAAAAGCTTTCCTTGCCTTTGGTAGCCAGAATATCCTTAGCCCTAAAAATACAGGCATTATTAATAGTATTCCTAAGGCCATTGACCAATCCAAAGAGAATATAATTATTGTTATAACAAATAAGGTAAGCAGATCTCCTATAGCAAATACTCCAGATTGAAATAATTCTTGCAGGGCACCTACATCACCAAGGACACGAGACATTATTGAGCCATATTTACTTCTATCTGCGACAGACATTGATAATCTCTGCAGATGGGTGAACATCTCTGACCGGATATCAAATAATATTTTCTCTCCTATTTCTCTGATTACTCTTTGTTGAATATAATTAGATGCAAAATGCATAATAGAAAATCCGATTAATCCAATAAATAATATATTTAAAAGATTTCCATTATTGTCTGTGATTGCATTATCAATAGTAAATTTCACCATAAGAGGGACAGAAAGAACTGCTATAGTAAATAAGATCACGGAGATTACGCCAATTAAAGCCTCTTTCTTATAAGGTTTTATGTATTTTATAAATCTTGATGCTACATTTCCGTCATATGAAGATAGCTGTTCTAGATCCTCTTGGATTGCATTTATTGCTTTCCTATCTTGTTTTTTTATTTCTGTAGCCATTATCCATTAACCTTTTGAAGTTTAGGGTTTTGTAATTCAAAGATAGTTTTATATATACCATCTTTAGAAACTAAATCATCATGCTTTCCTCTATCAGCAATTCTTCCTTTATCTAGGACTAATATTTCATCACAGTGTGAAATAGTGCTAATTCTTTGAGAAATTATTAGAGTCGCTTTTTCTTTTTGTAAAGGCACTAACCTTTCCCTAATAGATTTGTCTGTTGCTGTATCAAGGGCACTAAATGAATCATCAAATATAAATATATCTGGGTTTTTAATAATATTTCTGGCTATAGCTATTCTCTGTTTTTGACCACCTGAGAGTGAAACTCCAAACTCCCCAACCATAGTTTCGTATTTTTCAGGTAAACTATCTATGAAATCGTGAATATCAGCAATTTTTGCTGCTTCTATAACTTTCTCAATATCCAATTCTGGATTTGAATATGCAATATTTTCTTTCAATGTGCTATTAAACAAGAATGTATGTTGAGAAACTAATCCAATTCTACTTCTTAAAGGCTTTAGGCTTATTTTTTTTAAGGGGGTTTTATTTATTAAGATTTCTCCCTCAAGAACATCATAAAATCTTGGTATTAAATTTGATATCGTAGATTTACCTGAGCCAGGAGGACCAATCAATCCAACAATTCTTCCAGGACTTAATTCGAAATTAATATCTTCAACATCATTAGTTTTTGATTTTCTGTAGTATTTAAAACCCACATTTTTAAATGCCACTTTTTTTATGGTGCTAATCTCCTTTTTTTTGGACTTCGTTGAAATTCTTGGTCTTGAATCTAAAATTTCAAAAAGTCTTAATCCGCATGTGATTGCTCTTGCATAAGAATTTACCATTAATCCAACAATTCTTACTGGTCTTTGAAGCATACCAAGATATATAAGGCATTGAGTTAGATCTCCGATAGACATATGTCCATTAATTACCTTATGACCGCCAGTCCAAATTACTAATGCCCATATAAATAAAAAAAAGAACCCCATTAAGCTGGTTCCAGTAGCATCAACTTTCACGCCCTTAATTGTGTCATCAGTTACATCTTGGTGAGATGAATTGAATTTTTTTATTTCATAATTTTCGCCTCCAAATGCCCTTACAACTTTAACTCCTATTAGGTTCTCTTGAAGATTTGTATTAAGAACTGAAAACTCTTTTTGAATCCTGAACCATATTTTCCTCAACCTTAATCTACTTATAGTTGCTATGCTTGCTACAGGTATCATAAAACCAAATGCAATAACTCCAATTTGCCAATCTGTTCTGAATAATAAAAATGACCCAG
>JAYZIQ010000003.1:0-5527 GCA_036165455.1 Chloroflexota bacterium
CAAAGTTGAATGTTTGAATCTTGGATTTGCCTGATTATATTTATTTTTTCTTTTTCATCCATGTAATATGCCTTATCATAAATTATATTATGTTTATTGATATTCACACACATTTGTCTCAATATAAAGATGGAGAAATTCCTTCTATAGTTAAAAGGTGGAGAGAGGCAGATGTTGAATTGGTAGTTTCTAGCGGCACTACAATTAAGGATTCAATAAAATCTATTGAGCTTGCAAAAAAATATCCCGATATAGTAGCAGGAATAGGTTTACACCCCTCTGATCTCACAAATCATTGGAAAGATGACCTATTAGAATTAAAGAAAATATTGAATAAAAGTATTTCAATGGTTAGCGAAATCGGATTAGACTATCAGGACTCTTCTCCTGATAAGAAAATACAAATTATAGCTTTTGAGGAGCAAATACAGATTTCCATTGATAATAATTTACCAATTGTGTTTCATACTAGATTTGCTATGGAAGACTCATATAATGTATTAGCAAGTTTTAAGGGGAATCTGAATGGAGGTGCTGTTCATTATTTTGATGGTAATTATAAGGAAGCAAAGAAAATGATAGATTTAGGATTCAAGATATCATTTGCGAAAACATTAATTAGAAATGATTATCTTAAAGATGTTGCTAAAAAGGTTTCCATTGACGACATTACTATAGAAACTGACTCTTATCCTCAATATTTTAAAAAAAATAGAGAAAGATGGACTGAACCTAAAGACGTTGTTTTAGTAGCCAAGGAATTATCTGTAATAAAGAATTTGCCTATTGAGTTAATAGCAGAGAAGACAAAGAATAATTTTATGTCGTTTATAAAAAATTAATCTATACGAGACTTAATTGATGCGTTAATTATGTTGTAGTCATTTTGAGAAACAATGTGCAAAGACCCTACCATTGCTAGCCTCCATCTTTCAGGAGCCCATCTTTTTACATAATCTAAGCTAGGCCCTATCTGGTCACCATCTACTGAATTATTCATATTTAGATGGTTTGATTTTTTAACTTTTATAGATAAAGTTTTATTGTTTAATTCTTCATAACTATCGCTCTTTATTTCGGAAATCCCAACAAAGCAGTTTTTATCACTAATGTAAAAAATTAACTTATCTCCACTGGACATTCTTGTAACTTTTTTTCTATCGCTATTCAAAAAAATTTGACTTCTTTTATTTGAAGAATTTTTTATATATTCCTGTGATTTTAAATTTATTAACCAGTAAGTATTAGACAATTCAATTCCTTCTTTGAAAATAATCTCTGAGAAATATCGCAAATGAATTTAAAGATAAAAGCATTATTAGTAATAATATTATACCTGCAGCAGCCAATCCTCTAAAATCATCTTGAGGTTGCGATATCCAGTTATATATTTGTATTGGCATTACTGTAAATCTGTCTAATGGACCTGATGGCAAGAAAGTTAAATAAACTAATGCGCTTATTGCTATCATAGGCGCAGATTCTCCTATAGCCCTAGACATTGCTAGGATGAAACCACTGACTATTCCGGGTATAGCTTGAGGTAATATTACCATTATTACAGCTTGCCATTTTGTTGAACCAAGAGCTAAGGCTGCATCCAAATAATAACTAGGTACCTGCTTAATTGATTCCTGACTAGCAATGATTATTATTGGTAGTATAAGCAATGTCATTGTCAATGACCCCGCAAGTATAACCCTTCCCATTTGGAAAAATTCTACGAATATAGCCATTCCTATAATTCCGTATATTATTGATGGGACACCTGCAAGATTGCTTATATTTAATTTAATAAATCTGTTAAACCTTGTTTCTTCTGCAAACATTTCTAGGTATAAAGCAGTGCAAACACCTATCGGAATAGATAATATGGCAGTTATAGACATTACCCAAAGTGTTCCGAAAAATGCCGCCTTAATGCCCGATATCTCTGGCTTTCTTGATGGGTAGCTATTAATAAATTGCCAATCAAACCACTTCCAGCCATCGTTCAATATATCAAAAATTAATGCTAAAAGAGTTGCAAATGCGATAAAAATAGAAATAGCCAAAAGAAAATTAACTCCTTTGTCTAATCTTTCTCGGACTTTAAATTTATTATCTGGATTTATTGTTGTCATATTAATAATTTTCTGAATATCTGTTTACCAACCATTTCCCAAATATGTTTAAGGATAGGGTCATGAGAAATAGTACAAGCCCTACTGCAAATATTGTGGTGTATTCCAGAGAGCCATGGGGAGCTTCACCTAAACTTATTTGAACCACAAATGCTGTCATTGCTTGAATTGACTCTAAAGGGTTTAATGTAAAATTTGGGGTTGAGCCTGCAGCAATAGTTACTATCATTGTTTCTCCAATAGCTCTAGATATTCCTAAAACAAGTGATGCCGCAATTCCCGATAATGCGGCAGGCACAACCACTCTGAATGCTGTCTGAAATTTTTTTGCTCCCATTGCATATGAGGCATCTCTTAGATGCTGTGGCACGGATATTAAAGCATCTTCGCTGATTGTAGATACCATTGGAGTAATCATTATGCCCATAACTAGCCCTGCGCTTAAAGCATTAAATATGATCATGCTTAGCCCAAATACCTCTGAAAAATCTATTAATATAGGGGTAATACAAGTTAAAGCAAAATAGCCATAAACCACTGTAGGTATGCCGGCTAATATCTCAAGTATTGGCTTTATTACCCTTCTTAAGTTTTCTGGTGCATATTCTGATAAGAATATGGCAGTCGATAAGCCTAGTATTATTGCCACTGTAACCGCAATAACTGTAACTAATAAAGTCCCCGCTACTAATGGAAGGATACCGAAACTTTGAGGTTTAAATAAAGGTGTCCACTTTGTTCCAAACAAGAAATCCCAAGGTTTTACAAATCCTCCATCCTCCATTTCAGTAGTGAAAAAATTAAATGTTTCAAGTATAAGAAAGGAGAGTATTGCGATTGTTGTTATTACTGATATGAGGGCGATAGATTTTAAAATTAAAATTGCAATCTTTTCTTTTAGTCTTCGAGATTTAGTATATTCTGTGTAGCTCACTAACACTCCATTATTTACTTTTATTAATATAAAAGATGTAATCTTTATGTCAACATGAAAATTAAATTAGATGAATTAGAAAAAAAATATGAGCCTTTATCGGGGAAATTAGGATCTAATTACTTTAATGAGTATGTTATTGAGTGGTTTGATAACGTTCCTTCTACTATGGATGTCGTTGAGGAAAATATTAAAAAAAATATTTTTAATAAAATAGTAGTTGCTAATTATCAAGATAAAGGTCAAGGCAGATTTGGAAGGCAATGGGAATCACCTATTGGAAAAAATTTACTATTATCATTACCTCTAGAATTAGACTCTCAAAATTTAAATAGAATTCCGGTAATTTCCACTGTATCTGTGCTTAATGTAATTAGATTTTTCTTAAAAGATAGCGAAGAAATATCAATAAAGTGGCCAAACGACATTTTAGTAAATGAGAAAAAAATAAGTGGTATTATTATTAAAACATTTTCCAATCAAAAAAAATCCATTGTTAATTTGGGCATAGGAATAAATATCAATACAAAATTGTCTGATTATAAAGATTTTGATTTTAAAGCAACTAGTTTAAGAATTGAAAACGAGTTAGTTTTTGATATTTATCATGTGTTTTATAAGTTAATCAAGTCATTATCTGACAGTCTAAAATCAGATTACTTTGATATCTTTAATTACTGGAAAGAAAAAATATTAATTCCAAAAAAAAATATTAATATTCGAATTGCAGAATATTCAGATAATATTGCCTGCAAACCAATTGGGGTAAATAATCAAGGCTTGTTGGTAGTTGAGACAGAAATAGGTGATCGCTTAGAATTAACCTCCGAGGAAGTGACATTTCATTATTGAATAATCCTTATCATTATTTGTATAAGTATTATGCTAACAAGAGGACTAAAATCTATCATTCCTGGGGTAGGCAGTACTTTTTGAATTGGTTTTATAAGAGGGTCAGTTAATTTAAATAATATTTGAACAGCAGTATATTTGCCTGCATCTGGAATCCAAGAAGAAAGAGCACGAGCAACTATTCCCCATGACATTATTTCTAATATATAAACTAAGAAAGAGTTAATCATTACTTATTTCCTTAGACCTTTCATGAGCTTTTATAATTCCTGATTTAATTGAATATTCTATTTTATTTTTTATCATTTCCTTTATTCCAGAATCTGTGGTTCCATTTGGAGAAGTAACTTCTTCTCTTAATTCTTTAAAGCTTTTACCTTTCTCTTTGGCAAGAATACTGCTCCCAACAAAAGTTTCAATCACTAATTTTTTAGTTACTTCTTTACTAAGACCCATTTCAATTCCAATATTTTCAATTATTTCCATAATTAAGAACAAGTATCCAGGACCACTGCCACTTATTGCAGTTGCCTTATCTATGTCTGATTCTTTATCAGTTTTGATAGAAACTCCTAAGCATCTAAGAATCTTTGTTATTTCTTCTTCCTCCTTCTCTGGTAGCGGCTTTTTTGATGTCCACATTGAGATTCCTTTTCCTATTTGACTTGGGGTATTTGGCATTACTCTAATTGCGTTATCAATTTTTAAGTAATTACATATTTTATCAAGTCTTGTTCCAGCCAAAATTGAAATTACTATTTTATTTGGGTCAATTGAGCCTTTTAATCTATAGGATAGCTCATTAAAAAGTTGAGGTTTTATGCATAAAATCACTATGTCTGATTTTGGTAACAATTCATTAATTTGATCATAAACATCTTCTTTTTTTGAGATATTAACATTAAGTTTTGTGTTTAAATGTTGCTTGCGATTTATATTAGGTTCTGCTACATATAAAGCATTATTTCCAGATTTAATAATACTAGAAGCAAATGCTTCACCCATACTTCCTCCGCCTATCAGAAGAATTTTCACAACTAAATTTTGTGTTTTTTAATTAACATTTGCTATAACCACAGGAATAGCACTTCTGGCAGCCTTCTTCAAATGCCAAAATAGACGGGCATTCAGGGCAAGTTTCACCTTTTAATACGTTAGTAATATCACTATCTTTATTTTCTGAAATTAATGTATTGTCATTTAGTTCAGTAATAGAGAGAGGAGAAGGCTCTTTTTTTGGTTCGTATATTTTTTCCAGAACATTTGCTATTGCATCAGGAACTGACCTGATTAATTCCCCTTCATTCCATGCAGGAACATCTGTTATCCCTTTTAATTGTTCAATTGATGCTTTTGGATCTATACCTGATCTCAATGTTAAAGAAACCATCCTAGAAACTGCTTCAGCCATCGCTGAATCATTTCCACCTGCTTTTCCAAGAGCAGCAAATATTTCAAAAGGTTTTCCATCTTCTGACATATTTACAGTTACATATAAATTTCCTCTGCCTGTATAAACTCTTCTTGTAACCCCAAATAATTCTGAAGGCCTTTCAGTAGCAGATACAAATCCTATATTTGAGTCTATAGAACCTTCTTTTTCATTTTCTGAAGTTCC
>JAYZIQ010000004.1:0-9646 GCA_036165455.1 Chloroflexota bacterium
CAATAATTTAGCAAATAAAATATTCCCTGCAAACGATTTAGTTTATTCTATTGAAAATTCAATTGATGGCAAAGGAAAGATAAAGAGCACTGCATCAAAAGAATTAAAAATACTTAGAAAAAAATCATCTGATAAGTACAAATTATTAAATAAATTCCTGACAAAAATAATTTCTGACAGGTCTAAAGAGATTTATTTTCAATCTAGCTCTATAAGAACAATATCAGGCAGGCTAGCTTTAGAAGTAAAATCTGAATACAAATCAAAAATAAATGGGATAGTTCATGGATCATCATCCACTAATCAAACCACTTACATAGAGCCAATAGATGCAGTTGATCTTTGCAATAATTGGATTGATGCAATTAATGAAGTGAAAAAAGAAGAAATAAAAATATTATCTCGACTTACAAAAAACATAATTAAAAAACAAGAAAATATAAGAGTGAGCGGAGAAATAATTAGTGAAATAGATCTTATTTTTGCTAAAGCAAAACTTTCAAAAGAAATGCTTGGGTCTAAATTAGAAAAAATTAATTCCAGTGAGTTGAATTTAATTGATTGTAGGCATCCAATTCTAAAATCAGAAGCTGTGCCAATAAGCATAAAAATGGAAAAAAATATTTCAACTATCGTTATTAGTGGCCCTAATACCGGCGGAAAAACAGTGACCCTAAAGACTATCGGGTTGATTTCACTTATTTATCAATCAGGAATACAGCCGCCGTGTTCTCCTGATTCAAAAATTCCAATATTTAAAGATTTTTTTGTTCATATTGGGGATGATCAAAATATAAAAGACTCTCAGTCATCTTTTTCATCTCACATGTCATCATTAATAAATACTATAAATAATGCATCGGAAGGATCATTAATCATAATTGATGAAATTGTTTCTTCCACAGATCCTGATGAAGGAAATGCTCTGGCTTGCGCAATATTGAACCACCTAAATAAAATTTCTTCAAGATCATTTATTTCTACACACATAAAAGGAATTATTGAATACGCAAAACAGGAAAATTGGTGTGAAAATTATAGCGTTTCATTTGATGAAGAAAAAAATATGCCTACCTACAGATTAAACAAGGGTGTTCCGAGTAACAGCTTTGCAATAAATATTTCTAAAAGATTAGGGATTCCAAAAGGAGTAGCAAAAAATGCAGAAAAAATGCTTGCTGATGACTACCTGTCATATAAAAATTTAATTTCAGAATTAGAAAAAGAATTAACCAATATAAAGGAAAAAGAAACGGAATTAGAAAAAGAATTAACCAATATAAAGGAAAAAGAAACGGAAATAATTTCAAAAGCTAAAATTAGGCAAACTATAAAAATTAGAGAGCTAGAACAAGAATTAAAGAAAATAAAAGATGAATCTGTCACGCCAAGCCAAATAAAATTAAATAAGAAAGAATTAAAGAAAATAAAAAAAATAATATCTTCTCCAGAAGAAATTAATACCGAAATTACTTTGGAGATAGGAGAATATGTAAGACTTAAAGGGCTTTCTGAAATTGGAAGGGTATCAAAAATTAAATCCAAAAAATTAGCATTATTTAAAGTAGGGAGAAGCATAATTGAGATGCCAATATCTAATGTAATTTCAAAAGTTAAAATTAATAACAATTATCCAAGGCTAATTAGCTATGAGTCAGAATTAAAAGGAATAAATACTGAAATAGATCTTATTGGGATCCATATAAGTGATGTCAAAGAAGAACTAGAAAAATATTTAGATTCTTCAATAATTAATAATCAAAAAATTTGTAAAATAATACACGGAGAAGGCTCAGGGATTTTAAAAAATGAAGTTATAAGAATACTAGATGCTTCACCCTTAATAAATAAATATTATCCTCATGAAGATAGGAAAGGTGTAACTATAGCTGAAATCATTTAATTAAAATTTTCCTTAATCTTTCTACAATTATGATCTCCTGCCCTTCTTGAATATTAGTCATAGCTAAATTTATTTCATCTCCATAACCTCCTTCTCCAACATATATAGGAGGGTCTCCTGACTCAAGTAATAATCTAATTTCATTTGGACTTAACCCATTCCACTTATTATTAAAATAAATCACAGCCTGAGGGCCCTCTCTGTTTACTCCATCATCCTCTAACTTAACATCTAGGCCTTCTAAAAAAGACAGCTCCTCAACAATAAATTTTGCTTTTTCTCTCCAATTGGCCCATATTTTTTCTTGGTCAAGATCTAAAAATAATTTTAAAGCCACCACAAGCCCAACCAAACATTCCTTAGATACCTTCATAGACCTTCCAATTTTTGCTTTAGTATCTGAGAAACAAATTAAATTTTTCTTTGCAAGATCTAAATAAATCTTCTTTCCTAATATAAATCCAGTATTCTGTGGCCCTCTTATTCCTTTTCCTCCACTATATGAAACCATTGATGCTCCTGCATTTATAAATTTAAATAGATTATCTACTGGAGGAATTCTTGCAGAAGCATCTACAATAACTGGCAAATCAAACTCATTTGCAATTTTTACTGTCTCATCAATTCCTAATCCTAATCCTATAAAAGGGGCCTCAACAAATGCTATGGCCACAGATTCTTCCGTAAAATTTTTTCTTAAATCGTCTATGTTTTTATATTCTATTAATTTTGCCCCTGTCATCTCAAAACAAGAATCATAATGATTTCTTTGGCTTGAGTGGATCAGTATTTCTGGCCTCTTTTTTAGGTTTGGAATTTCATCTACTAAAGATTCATCTTTAGCACATATTACTGCAGCCGACATAAGAACTATTGCAGACGCACAACCGGAAGTAATTAATGCACTTTCAGAGCCACATAAATTAGCAATTTGTTCTGAACATTTTTCATGCAATTCTTCAACATTAACGAAAGCAGATGAAGCTATATTCATAGCATCCAGGACTTCTTTGCGCATTACACTCCCTCCCAATTTAGTCACCCAGCTTTGAGCATTAATTATTGTTTTTATATTTAGTTCTTCATAAATATTCATATTTATTTTTGCTCCAAACTTAAAAATTCAGATTTTAATTGGCCACATCCAGCATTGATATCTATCCCTTTTTCCATTCTTATTGTTGAAGGTATATTGTATTTATCAATTATTTCTCTAAAAGCATCAATTTTATCTGAATCAGATCTTCTGTAATTTGATTTTAAAGTTGGATTAACAGGTATTAAATTTAAATGACACATAAGAGGTTTTAATAATTTGCCTAGTTTCTCTGCGTGAGATACCGAATCATTCTGACCCTGCAATAAAACATACTCAAAAAAAACTTTTCTATTTGTTATTTCAATATATTGTTTGCATGCCTCAATCAAATCTCCAATAGGGTATGTTTTATTAATTGGGACAGTTTGAGATCTGGTCTCATCATCAGGAGCATGTATTGAAACTGCAAGATTTACTTGAATTTTTTCTTTTGCAAGATCGAGTATTTTCGGCACTAACCCAACTGTTGAAATTGTAATATTTCTAGCGCCTATATTAAGGCCTTTTTGGTCATTTAATCTTTTTACAGCCTCAACAGTTCTAGAATAATTAGCCAAAGGCTCGCCCATTCCCATAAATACAATATTCAAATTATTTTCGTTGTTAGATGGTCTTCCCTCTTCTATTATCAAGTCTTTTTTTATTTCAACTACCTGAGAAACTATTTCTCCTATCGTCAATTGTCTTGTAAATCCTTGCTGTCCTGTTGCACAAAATTTACAATCTAATGCACACCCGACCTGGGAAGAAATGCAAACTGTTCTTCTTCGCCTCCTATGACCATCTTCGTCATATCTCATTAAAACAGTTTCAACTAAGTTATTGTCATGCAACTTCCATAAATATTTGTCAGTACTTTTATCTTTAGACTTCTTTTTGACGACTAGCTCTAGAGGGCTAAAAACATGATTTGCTTTTAAATAATCTTTTGCTTCCACAGGAAGTGTTTTAATATCATCAAAACTGGATGATAAATCTACATAAATAGATTGCCATAACTGATCAGCTCTATACTCTTTAATTCCAGCACTCTCAAATTCTAATTTTATATCTTCTTTTTTTATTTCAAATATTGAATTCAATTATTAACATCCTGATATTTACTTTTTACTTAACTCTGATAGTATCAACTTAGGTACTAAAAAAGCACCATTATTACGGTAATGATTAATCAAAAATCTAAAAAGATCGACAAGAAAATTAATACAGAAACCATTACATCAAGCAAGATTATTAATTTTGAAGATCCAGTGCTAGAGTCGATTAACTTAAATGTTTACTATGGAAAATCATTAGCTGTTAAAAATGTAAACATCCAGGTACCTAAGAATAAAGTCATTTCTTTAATAGGCCCTTCTGGGTGTGGAAAAAGTACTCTAATAAGATGCTTCAATAGAATGAATGACACTATTCGTATTGCAAGAGTTGAAGGCCAAATTTTATACAATAAAAAAAATGTAGCTGAAATGGATTCAGCTGAGGTTAGATATAGAATAGGAATGGTATTCCAAAAGCCTAATCCATTTCCGAAATCAATATATGAAAATGTTGCCTTTGGCCCAAAGGTAAATGGAATAAAGGAAAACATAGATCAAATAGTTGAAACAAGCCTAAAAAAGGCAGATTTATGGAAAGAGGTAAAAGACAGGCTGAAAGAAAATGCATATGGACTTTCCGGAGGGCAGCAACAAAGATTGTGCATAGCCCGAACTTTAGCAGTAAATCCTGAGGTAATATTAATGGATGAACCTTGCTCAGCACTTGACCCTATTTCAACTGACAGAATAGAAGAATTAATTAAAGATTTATCTAGCTCAGTAACTATTGTAATAGTTACTCATAATATGCAGCAAGCCGTTAGAGTATCAGACTATGCAGCATGCATGATGGCAGGAGAAGAAAGAATTGGAGAATTAATTGAATACGGAGAAGTTAATCAAATATTCGGAAACCCTAAAGATAAAAGAACAGAGGAGTATGTAACCGGCAGAATAGGATGACTGCTGAATTATTTTATGGCAAATTATCATGGGAGAAAATCACTAGATTTAGGTTTACTTGAAATAGAAACCAAAACTAACGCCTTAACTTTAAAGGTTCTGGAAGCATTCGAGGAAACATTTAATTCTTTTTATACAAAGGATCTAGAAAAATCTAAAGAAATTATAAAAAATGACATATTTATAAACAAATTTTCAATAGAAATTGAAAATAAATCTATTGAAGTTATTCGCAGAGAAACACCTTTAGCATCAGATATGAGAAAACTAACATCTTATATGTTTGTGTCACAAGAACTTGAAAGAATTGGAGATTATCTTGCCGGGATTTGCAAAATAAATTTGAAAATAGGCAAAGATCCATTCATAACAAAGTTTGAAAAAATACCTAAAATGGAAGCTATAGCAAAAAATATGCTGAAAGATAGCATAAAACTTTTCTCTAATTTTCCTGACCAAAAAAAAGCCTTAAAAGCTGCCAAGGATATTTTTTCTCAAGATGACGAAATAGATCATTTAAATTCTCAAGTGCAAAACGATTTGATAAAAAGAATGGCAAGGAGTTCAAAATTAGTTGAACAGGGAACATACATTATATGGGTTGCTCATAACCTTGAAAGAATCTCAGATAGGGCAAATAATATTGCAGAGAGAACTATATATGTAATCACAGGTGACTCTGGCGCAATATTTCCTTATGAGTTAGAAGAATAAGAATTAAATTTCTTATAGATTTTTTGACTGAAATCAATATTATTATTTAGATGAATATCTGCAGATCTATACAATTTAAGTGACCTTTGAATTGTTCTTATGCTAACTTCATATTTTAAGGATAAATCTTTTACGCTCACCCCTTTTTTATAATCTTTAAATATATTTTTATCTCTACTCTCTTTTAAAAAATTTTTAAAAAAATTAGGATCATCATAAATGCAAAGAGGTAAAGGGCAATTTAAACAAGTGGGCGAATACTTGCACCCAGAATCAAAATAATTTGATTCATCAGGAGTAATACCACCAGATTTTAATTCATTTTTATAATAACTTGTCATAATAATTAGTACATTTGTTCTAATAATATAGAACATTTGTTCTAATTAATCAAATATAACTTTTTTTTAATTAAAAACTTATAATAGATAACTATGAATGCTGAAATTGTTGCAATTGGAACTGAGCTTTTATTAGGACAAATTGTTGATTCAAATTCTGCGTGGATATCTCAAAGATTAGCAGAAAATGGAATAAATTTATTCTTTAAAACTATAGTTGGAGATAATCCTGAAAGAATGGAATCAATCCTGAAAAATTCCCTAGATAGGGCAGATATTGTTATTACCTCAGGAGGAATTGGTCCAACTAAAGATGACATAACAAGAGATATAGTTGCAAAAGTAACTAACAGAAAACTTTTAACAGATCAGGAATCTCTTGATGACATAGAAGAAAGGTTTAGGAAAAGAGGTTTTATACCAACTAAAAATAATGACAGGCAAGCAATGTTCCCGGAAGAATCAATAATTATAAAAAATCCAAATGGAACTGCCCCTTATTTTATTATTGAAGAAAAATATAAATCTATAATTTGTCTACCTGGAGTCCCATTTGAAATGAAATGGCTAGTAGAAAATGAAGTAATCCCCTATTTAAGAAAAAGATATGAACTAAATGAGATTATTCATTATAAAGTTCTAAAAACAATTGATCTTGGCGAGAGTAATGTTGATGATCTAATAGGAGATATCATTGAAAAATCAACAAATCCCACAGTAGGGGTCCTTGCTCATCCAGGCCAAGTAGATGTAAGAATAGCTGCTAAAGCAAAAAATAAAGAAGAGGCTGATCTTTTAATTAATCCTGTCAAAGAAGAAATAGCTTCCCTTCTTAAAGATGCAATATTTGGAGAAGACGAAGAAACTTTAGAAAAAAATATAGGCAAATTATTATCAGTAAATAATACTACTATTTCAACTATAGAAAATATTTCTGGAGGAGCAATCTCAGAAGCATTTCAAAATTCTGCAATCAATTTATATTCCCAAGGAATTACCATAGGGGCATCGAATAGAATAAATGATTTATTCAATGAGTATAGTGTTAATCTTGATGATTCAGACCCTCTTAAGATTGCCTTAAGTCAGGCACATCTGATAAAAAAAATATCATCATCTAGTATTGGGTTAGCATATTATGGATTAGCATCAGGAGATTTAACAGTTAAAAATTTAGGAAAAGGTGAAAGCTATTTTGCGATTGTCAGTGATTCTGGATATGATACGAAACACATAAGATCAGCAGGAATTGGTGCTCCCGACAAAAGAAGGGCTGTAATGAATGCTCTAAGCTTAACTAGGAAATTTTTAATAAATAAATGAAAGCATTATCTGCCATACAATTAAAGCCTCAAGGTGATCTAATTATAGATGAAATAGATATAGCAGACCCAGAAGGAAAACAAGTTCAAATAAAGCTTATTTCAAGTGGAATTTGCCACTCCCAGCTCCACCAAATGAATGATAATTCTTTGCCAAGACCATTTTTACTGGGTCACGAAGCAACAGGAATAGTGACGAAAGTTGGCCCAGATTGCAATTACGTATCAGAAGGAGATCATGTTATAGCAACATGGGTTCCAAGAACACCAATTAAAGGCAGGTATTTGCCAAACCTTAAAGGTGTGAGCTACATGGAAGAGCCTCTAAATCATAGAATAACCTTTACATGGTCAGAAACTATAATGTGTGATGATGAGTATGTTGTAAAGATTCCTGAAAAACATGCTACCCCGGAATCTTGTATTGTAGGCTGCTCTGTTTTAACAGGTGCAGGAGCAGTTAAAAATACTGCTAAGATAAAAGAAGGGGATGCAGTTGCAGTATTTGGGGTGGGTGGAGTTGGTCTTTCTGCTGTAACTATGGCCTCACTAATGAAAGCATCTTTAGTAATAGCGATTGATTTAGAGGAAGAAAAGTTAGAATTTTCTAAAAAATTTGGAGCCACGCATATTATAAATGCAAAAAAATCTAATCCAATTGAAGAAATTATGGATATAACCAACGGTGGGGTTGATTATGCATTTGATGCAATAGGCAAAGAAATAACTATGAAGCAAATTTTAATGGCTACAAAAAGAGGAGGATCTGGATCAGATAATAAAGGGGGGACTTCAATTCTTATTGGGATTCCAGAAAAAAACGAACTTGAAATAGAAGTAAACGAATTCCTATTTTTTCAAAAAACTTATAAGGGTAGTCTTGGGGCCACATACCCTGAAAAAGACTTTCCTTATTTCTTAGATATGTATCATAAAGGCAAATTTCCGATAAACGAGATGATAACTGAAACGTTCTCCTTGAATCAAATTAATGAGGCTTGCAATAAATTAAATAGCGGGCAAATATCTGGAAGGTCTATAATTAAATATTAATTTAATAAGTATATCTAAATGGCTAAATTAAATTATTCAAATTCTTTAATAGAATTAGGAAAAAGATTCAATTTTGAAAAAGAAGAAAAAACTAAATTCCCTTTTTTCAAATTAGACAGAACTAAAAAGCTAATGGATTTACTTGGCAACCCCCAAGATGACAGCTCTTTCACCATTCATATAGCTGGAACAAATGGGAAGGGCACAGTATCTTCAATAATAGACTCTATTATTTCAAAAGATTATAAAACTGGTCTTTTAACATCACCTCATCTTAAAAATTACACTGAAAGAATTAAAATCAACGGGAAAGAAATTAGTCAAAAACTGTTCGCCTCAACTTACGAGTATGTTTCTAAAAAAATTCATAATTTTGAAAAAGAAGAGGGAATGGAGTTTACTTTTTTCGAAGTAATAACTGCAATGGCATTCGTAATTTTTAAGAATGAATCCGTAAATGTAAAAATCTTAGAGACAGGGCTTGGGGGCACTTTTGATTCAACAAATATAGTTAATTCAGACATAAGTGTAATCACCTCTATTAGCGAAGATCATAAAAAAATATTAGGCGGGACTCTTAAATCAATTGCTGAAAATAAAGCTGGGATCATAAAAAATAATTCCAAGGTGATCATTTCGAAACAAAAAAAAATATGCAAAGAAATATTAATAAATGTTGCTAACTCCAAGAAATCGGATTTAATAGAAGTAAAATACAAGACTTATGGCAAGCCAAAAATAGTTAGAAATAGAATGGCGATAAAATTATCTGTTGATAAAATTAATTACAATATAAATTATAAATCTGTAGGATCATATCATATTGAGAATATTGCTACTGCAATAAAAACTGTAAAAGAATTTAACCCAAATACTTCAGCAGAAACAATCACAAAAGGAATAAATAAAAATTTATGGCCTTGTAGAGGCGACCTTAACTTAATTAATGAAAAGCTAATTCTTATTGATGGAGCTCATAATAAAGATGGATTTAAAAATTTAAAGAAAACTTTGGAGACTTTACTAAATAACAAAAAATATATTTTTATATATGGAACAAATAATAATCATGATGTAAATACTTTTATTAAATTTATACTAGAGGTGCCTTCCAAGGTTATTTTAACTAAATCTAACCACCCAAAATCGCTTCCAATTAAAGTAATTGAAAACAAATTAACTAAACTTGGTATAAAATTTATAAAATCAGTCAA
>JAYZIQ010000005.1:0-18988 GCA_036165455.1 Chloroflexota bacterium
GCTGGTCGCCGTGGGAGCTCGGCCGCACGAGTATCTCGAGGCGGTGGTCAAGAAACTGCTGTCCGAACCGGCCCCGGCCGGCACCAAGCCGCCAGCCAAAAAAGCGTCCAAGCCTGCTGCCAAGAAGGCCGACAAGAAGGCGACACCAGCCAAGAAACCTGCAGCCAAGAAACCTGCAGCCAAGAAACCTGCAGGAGATAAGGAAAAGAGTTAATAAATGTTACAACCTAAAAGAACAAAATTTAGAAAGCAGCACAGAGGTGTAGTCAGGGGGTCCAGAATTAAAGGTAGTAAAATTAATTTTGGTGACTTTGGCTTAAAAACTCTTGAGGCAGGATGGATTACTGCTAGACAGATTGAGGCTGCAAGAAAAGCTATTGTTGGACATGTAAAAAGAGGTGGCCAAATGTGGATAAGAGTTTTCCCTGACAAGCCTGTATCTGCTAGACCTGCAGAAACTAGGATGGGTAAAGGTAAAGGAGCTGTAGACTATTGGGTTAGTCCTGTTAATGCAGGAAAAGTACTATTTGAATTAGGAGACTTATCTGAAGAATTATCAAAAGAAGCATTAAGGCTTGCTTCTCATAAATTGTCGCTTAAGACAAAAATAGTAACTAGAGATGAGCAATTTTAGATATGGAAATGCAAGAAATTAGAAAACTTAATATAGATGAATTGATGCAGAAACTTGATGATTCAAGGAAAGAGCACATGGATTTTAGATTTAAAAAAGCTACAATGCAGCTAAATGACACCACTCAGATAAAAAAGATAAAGAAGTTGATTTCAAGATTAGAGACAAGGCTTACAGAATTGAGATTTATTAAGCAAGAAAGTGAAAAATAGATGGCTCCAATTAAAATTTTAGAAGGAATAGTAGTTAGCGATAAAGCTGAAAAGACAATTGTAGTTACAGTTTCCAGTAGGTCTAAAACTAAATTTAAAGGCAAGACAGTTAAAAGATCTGAAAGATATCTTGTTCATGATCCCTTAAATGGGGCTAAAGAAGGGGATAAAGTTCAAATAACCCAATCTAAGCCATTGTCCAGAAATAAACGCTGGAGACTATTTAAAATACACTCAAAGAATGATAGTATTCGTCCTTCATCAGAAAATGTTGAAAAGGAAGATTTGGTATGATTCAGCCTCAGACAAGATTGATTGTTACTGATAATTCAGGAGCTAAAGAAATAATGTGTATTCATGTTGATGGAGGAAGCTATAGAAAATATGCTTCTGTTGGTGATGTGGTTACAGCTGCTGTTAAAGATGCTACCCCTGGAGGGAATGTTAAAATGCACGAAGTCGTGAAGGCTGTAATTGTCAGAACTAAGAAGGAAGTAAGAAGGAAAGATGGGTCATATATAAGATTTGATGATAATGCTGCTGTAATTATTGGAGAAGGCAAGAACCCAAGAGGGACAAGAATTTTTGGCCCAGTTGCTAGAGAATTAAGAGATAAAGAATTTATGAGAATCGTCTCTCTAGCTCCGGAGGTATTGTAGATGGCTGAAAGAATTAGAAAAAATGACTCAGTTATTGTTAGGTCTGGAAAAGATAAGGGCAAAGAAGGAAAAGTTATCATGGTAATGTCTAATAACACAGCTCTTGTCGAAGGAATAAACATAAGTACTAAGCATGTAAAGGCAAGTACTGGAGCAAAGCAAACTGGTTTAGTGCAACAAGAGTCTCCAATTCATGTATCCAATCTTATTTTTAAAGATCCTGATTCTGGAAAAGCTGGAAGAATAAAAATGCAGTCTTTAAAGGATGGTTCATATTCAAGAGTCATAAAAGATTCAATGGTAAAGAGGAAATAATATGCCTAAATCTAAAAGTACAATTGAATCAAAAATGACGAGAGTTCAGCAGATTTATTTTGATGAAGTAAAAAGTCAACTTCAAGAAGAGTTTGGCTATAAAAACACTATGCAAATCCCAAAAATAGAAAAAATTAATATTAATGTAGGAATGGGTGAATCTTTAAACAATAAAAATGCTATTGAGGCTATGCAGGGAGATCTCACTTTGATTGCTGGCCAAAAACCTGTAGTAACTAAAGCTAAAATTTCTATTGCAAATTTTAACTTGAGAGAAGGCATGAGGATTGGACTTAGAGTTACATTAAGATCAAAGAGAATGTGGGATTTTTGGGATCGATTGGTAAATTTATCGTTGCCAAGAATCAGAGATTTTAGAGGTCTATCTAGGAATAGTTTTGATGGCAATGGAAACTATAATCTGGGGATTAGAGAACATATAATCTTTCCTGAAATTGATTATGGTAAAGTTGATAAAATTAGAGGGTTTCAAATAACAATAGTCACATCAGCAAAAAATGATCAAGAAGGACTCAGATTAATGCAATTATTAGGAATGCCTTTTGTGGAGGTAAATAATGGCTAGAAAAGCAAAAATTGTTAGAGAGCAAAAAATTGAGAAGATGATTGAAAAATATGCCTCTAAGAGAAAAGAATTATTATCAGTTTGGAATGACTCTACTATTTCTCTTGAGAAAAGAAGAGAAGCAAGAGTTGCTCTTTCTAGATTGCCTAAAAACTCTAATCCTAATCGTCACAGGAATAGATGTAGTTTGACTGGAAGGTCTAGGGGTTATGTAGGATTTGTAGGTTTATCTAGAATAAAATTTAGAGAGAAAGCTCTTCAAGGAGAGTTTCCAGGTATTAGAAAGGCAAGTTTTTAGGTATCAATATGAATGATCCGATTTCTGACATGTTAACAAGAATAAGGAATGCTGTTGCTACTCATAAAGAGACAGTTGAATTTCCTGCGTCAAAAATGAAAAATTCTATTCTTTCAGTAATGAAAGAGGAAGGTTTTATCACTGATTACAAAAATAATACCGCAGACAAAAAATCATTCACTGAAGTATCTTTAAAATATAACTCTAATGATGAATCAATTATTAAAGGATTAAATCGAGTAAGTACTCCAGGTTTGAGAAATTACTCAAAAAAAGGCGAAGTTCCAATGTATATGGGTGGATTAGCAGTATCAGTTGTGTCAACATCAAAAGGTGTTATGACTGGTAAAAAAGCCTACAGAGAAGGATTGGGAGGAGAAATCATTTGCTATATATGGTAAATGAGGAGTAGATATGTCAAGGATAGGAAAATTACCAATAAAGATTCCAAGTGGAGTAACTGTAGAGATATCTGGAGATTTAGTCACTGTAAAAGGCCCGAAAGGGGAAGAAAAAGTAGAAATTCCTAATTTAGTAAAAGTTACTATGGATGATCAGCAGGTAATTTGTAATAGAGAAAATGATGAACCTCAATCAAAAGCCTCGCATGGATTGGTGAGAAGCTTATTAAATAATTGTATTGTTGGTGTAAGTGAGGGATTTGAAATAATACTTGATGTGATTGGCACTGGTTATAGGGTTAGCAAGAAAGGGAAGGATTTAGAATTCAGTTTGGGCTATAGTCATTCAATTACTGTTTCTCCTATAGGTGAGAATGATCTAAGCGAAGAAGGGCAAAATATAGTATTTGTGAGGGGTTCAAATAAGCAAAACGTTGGTGAACAGGCCGCAAGAATAAGAAAGTTAAGAAAACCCAATCCATACACTGGAAATGGAGTTAAATATAGGGATGAGGTAATTAGAAGGAAAGCAGGAAAAACAGCTGTAGGAGGAGAGGTATAATGGTTTCATCTAGGTCTAAAAAGAGGCATATAAGACACTTAAGAGTTAGAAAAAAAATATCAGGAACATCTGAGATTCCACGATTATCTATATTTAGGAGCAATAAAAGTATATATGCTCAATTAATTAATGATGTTTCTAGAGAAACCCTTATTTCTTGTGGAAGCAGAGATAAGGAAGTGGCTTCAGTTAAAGTTGAGAATAAAGACGTATCATCTAAAACTCTTGAAGCTTACAAGGTAGGACTTGTTTTTGCTGAAAAATGTAAAAAAATTGGTATTAATAAATTAGTGTTTGACAGAGGCGGTTATAAATATCATGGAAGATTAAAAGCTCTAGCTGATGGCGCTAGAGATAGCGGAATGGAGTTTTAATGGTATCAGCAACAAATAACCAAGGCGGAAAGGATTTTAGAAGAAAAGATTCTAGGAACAGAAGAGACAAGAGAGAAGAAAGTCCTTATATTGAAAAGGTTGTAAGTGTAAGAAGAGTGTCAAAAGTAGTAAAGGGAGGAAGGAATTTGTCTTTTGCTGCATTTGTAGTAATTGGTGATGAAAATGGAAAAATTGGATTCTCTTCTGGAAAAGCAGCAGCTGTTCCAGATGCTGTAAGAAAAGCCGTAACATCTGCAAAGAAAGATCTGGAAACAATAAAAATGAAAGGCACTACTGTCCCTCACGAGGTAATTGCAAAATTTGGAGCGTCAAAAGTAATGATAAGACCAGCATCTCAAGGTACTGGGATAATAGCAGGTGGGGGTGTTAGGGCAGTTATGGAAGTTGTAGGAATAAAAGACGTCATATCAAAATCTCATGGCTCTGCAAATGTTGCCAATGTAGTAAAAGCGACTGTCAAGGCACTCAAGAGCATGCAAGATATTAATGAAATTAATAAAGAAAGAAAATGAGAGTAAAAATAACCCAGGTTAAAAGTATTATAGGTTCTCAAAAAAACCAAAAAGAAACTATTAAGGCTCTTGGCTTAAATAAGATCGGGAAGTCTGTTGAGAAAGAAACAAATGACATGGTTAATGGGATGATAAAAACTGTGAGCCATTTGGTTAAAGTATCGGAGATTAAATAATATGCCTAAATTAAATAATCTAAAATCAAATAATCGTAAATCTAGATCTAGGGTTGGAAGAGGCAATGGAAGTAAAGGAACTTACTCAGGGAGAGGGTTGAAAGGCCAGAAGTCAAGATCAGGTGGCGGAGTGCCTATTTTCTTTGAAGGTGGACAGTTGCCTTTAGTAAAAAGACTTCCCTTTTTAAGAGGGTTTAAGAATAGATTTAAAAAGCAATATAGTTTAGTAAATCTTTCTTCTATTGACTCAATTTATAAAAGTGGAGACAAAGTTGATTCAGAATCGCTATATTCTAAAGGTATTATTCGCAAAGAGACTGAAAATATTAAGATTCTTGGCGATGGAGAATTGACAAAAAAATTAAATTTTCTAGTTCATGCAGCAAGTAAATCTGCTCAAGATAAAATTAAGAAATCTGGTGGCCAGATTAATTTCATAGCTGATATCCTCAACTCAAATGAAAAGGATGAGGAAAAGAAACAATCTGATAATAATTCATGACTACAAGAGCAGAAGAAAAAAATTCAAATACTCCTGCATTAATAAGAGCTGTAGTTGATGCTTTAAAAATACCAGATTTAAGATTTAAAATATTATTTACTTTCGGAATTTTAGTTTTATTTAGATTTCTTGCTCATGTTCCTGTTCCAGGTGTTGACAGAGATGCTTTAGCAGCAGCTTTTGATAGTGCACCTATATTAGGTTTTTTGGACTTATTTTCTGGTGGTGCACTGCGTAATTTGAGTATAGCTGCTCTTGGTGTTTACCCTTATATAACTGCTTCAATAATTATGCAAGTAATAACTCCTGTAATTCCTTCTTTGAAAGAATTATCCCAAGAAGGTCAATTTGGACGACAAAAAATTAACCAATACACTCATTATCTTATGATTCCAATAGCATTTCTTCAGGGTTGGGGGCAAATTAGCATCTTACAAAGCTCTTTTGGTGGGCAAGTTATAGCTAATTCAGGCTTTGGTGGAGGAAATTTCCTTGCCTTTACTTCTATATTGATTACTATGACCGCAGGAACAGCATTACTCGTTTGGTTAGGTGAATTGGTTACTGAGAAAGGTATTGGCAATGGAATATCTTTGATTATCTTTGCTGGAATAGTTTCTTCTTTGCCACAAATTATTGGCCAAGGCGCATTAATTAGTGATCAGTTTTTCCAGCTCGGACTGTTAGTAGCTATTGCTTTATTAATAGTTTATTTGATTGTTGTTTTTACTGAGGCTCAGAGAAGGATTCCGGTTCAATATGGTAGAAGTGTTTTTAGAGGCGGAAGAATGTACAGACAAACAGGAGGCTCATTTATACCATTGAGAGTAAATTCTGCAGGCATGATTCCCTTAATCTTTGCTTTTTCATTGTTGATTTTACCTGCTAGTATAAGTGGGTATTTCGTTGATCCGTCTACCAACTCTACTGGTTCACAGATAGCTGAAGCAATTACAAATTTTCTTAGTCCAGCTAATGTGACATATTGGATCCTTGTTTTCATTATGGTTATGCTATTTACATTTTTTTATGCCCTTGTAACCTTTAATCAGCAAAATATATCAGAGAATCTTCAGAAAAATGGTGGATTCATTCCTGGAATAAGACCAGGAGCCCCTACTCAATCTTATTTAAGTCAAGTTATGGTAAGAATTACATGGGGAGGCGCAATATTTTTAGGAATGGTGGCCGTAATGCCTTTTATTGCTGGAGTGATAACAAACGTAGGCACTGCCTCAACCATCATGAGTAGCACAAGTTTATTAATTATGGTGGGGGTTGCTTTAGATACTATGAGGCAACTTGAATCTCAATTATTAATGAGAAACTACGATGGATTTCTAAAGGAATAAAATGCAAAATGTAATCATTTTCTTAGGATCACCTGGCTCAGGCAAAGGCACTCAAGCATCTAAGTTATCAAATTCTTTTGATTATAAGCATATTTCAATAGGAGATATGTTGAGAGATAATGTTGAGAAGCAAACTGATTTAGGTCTAAAAGCTTCAGAATTCATTGATTCTGGAACATTAGTTCCAGATGATCTAATAATTCAGGTAGTGGGAAAGTTTTTTGAAGATTTTGCCTCCAATAAAGATGGTAAAGTCATATTAGATGGGTTTCCTAGGACCCAACCTCAAGCGATTGCATTAGAAAAAATAATTAAGAATTTAGATATTATCTTGACTTCAGTAGTATATCTTAACGTGCAGGATGATGAAGTCATTTCAAGGCTATCTGAAAGAGGCAGGGAAGATGATTCGCCTGAATTAGTACTTAATAGGCTTAATGTATATAGAGATCAAACTGAACCTCTTCTTGAATATTATAAAAATAAAAATATATTGAACGAAATAGATGGGAACAGGCTCCCAGAGCTTGTTTTTGCTGAAATTTCAGAATTGATTGGAGTTGGTGCATAAAATGAATGAATTGTCATCAATAACAATAAAATCTGATCAGGAAATAAGTTATATGAGAGAAGCAGGAAAAATTATTGCTGACATAATGAATAAGATGGAAGTAGCTATAGAGCCTGGAATTACTACTAGAGAACTAGATAACATATGCAGGAAGCAAATTAAATTAAACAAAGTGAAATCTGCATTTTTGGGCTTATATGGATTCCCGGATACTATCTGTGTTTCTATTAATCATGAGATAGTGCATGGAATACCATCAAATAGAAAATTAATTAATGGGGACTTAATCAGTATTGACGCAGGCGTGATAGTTTCAGGATTTAATAGTGACCATGCTAAAACATTTACAGTTGGTGACTGCAGCAAAAAGGATATAGATTTAATTCATGACACATCTATGGCGCTGGATTTAGCAATAAATAAATGTACCTCAGATTGTTCAGTTGGAGATATAGGCTATGCTGTAGAAAATTATATTGTTGATAAAGGGTATGGTTTAGTTCGTAACTATACAGGTCATGGAATAGGAAAAGCATTGCATGAACCTCCTCAGGTCCCCAATTTTGGCAAACCAGGGTATGGGGCAAAATTAAGACCAGGAATGACTTTAGCTATAGAACCAATGGTTAATTTAGGTTCAGATGAAACAAAATTATGCGATGATGGGTGGACTGTAGTAACATCTGATGGTGCAAAATCTGCTCATTTTGAAAATACAGTTTTGATTACAGATGGAAAACCTGAGGTTTTAACGGTTTAATATGGCTAAGAAGGACTCCATTGAAGTAGAAGGAACAGTAAGAGAAGCTTTGCCGAATGCAAATTTTAAAATTGAATTAGCAAATGGCCATGAAGTATTAGCTCATGTGTCAGGAAAAATAAGGATGAATTTCATTAGAGTTATTCCAGGGGATAGAGTTCTAGTGGAACTTTCACCATATGACTTAACTAGAGGAAGAATAACTTATAGGTTTAAATAGAAATGAAAGTAAGATCTTCAGTGAAAAAAAGATGCGACAAGTGTCGAATAATAAGAAGGAGAAGAGTATTAATGGTAATTTGCTCTAATCCTAAATGTAAACAGAAGCAAGGATGATTTATGGCTGTAGTTAAAGGAGTAAATATACCAGACAATAAAAGGCTTGAAGTTGCTTTAACAAGTATTTTTGGAATTGGTTTAAGTAGAGCAAAAAAAATTGTATCTCAAGCTGGAATAAATGATAATCCTAAAGTTCATGAAATTTCTGAGGATAAATTAAACCTTATAAGAAATTTAGTTGATTCTTATGAGGAGCCTTTAGAGGGGGATCTAAGAAGATCTATTAGAGATGATATAAAGAGATTAGGTGACATAAAAACATATCGCGGTGATAGACATAGAAGGAATTTGCCAGTCAGGGGTCAGAGAACTAAGACGAATGCAAGAACTAAAAGAGGCAAAAAGATTGCTATTGCTGGAAAAAAACAAGTAGCTAAGCATTAATAATGGCAAGAAAAACAAGACAGAGAAAAAAAGAAAAAAAGTTTGTGCAAAGCGGCAAAGCTTATATATCAGCAACTTTTAATAACACTATAATCACATTAACTGATGATTCAGGGAATGTTTTATTATCAAGCGGGGCTGGAACAGTAGGATTTAAAGGGTCTAGAAAATCTACATCTTTTGCAGCCCAAAGAACAGCTGAAAATTTAGCTAAAAAGGCTGAAGAATTCGGACTGAGGAAGATTGAAGTAGTAGTGAAGGGGCCTGGATCTGGAAGAGAAGCTGCAATAAGAGCTTTACAGTCTTCAGGTTTAAGTGTCCAAAGCATAAAAGATGTCACGCCTATACCTCATAATGGTTGCAGGCCTCCAAAAAGGAGAAGGGTGTAGTTTTATGAAACTAAGAACAAGTATAAGTTGTAAAGATTGTGTAAGAATGGGCGAGAAGTTATGCTCGAAGCCAGCAGGTAAATGTGGAGTAGAACGAAGAAGACTAAGAAGAAATTCGTATGTTCCAACAAAAAGAATGTCTGATTATGGCACACAGCTTAAAGAGAAGCAAAAAGCTAGGCTAATTTATGGTGTAATGGAGAGGCAATTTAGAAATTATGTTAACAAGGCATCAAAAATGGATGGAGTAACTGGTGAAAATTTACTATCTCTCCTAGAAAGCAGATTAGATAATGTAGTTTTTAGGCTAGGTTTTGGCAGATCAAGGGCGCATTCCAGACAAATTGTTAGTCATGGCCATTTTCTTGTAAATGGAGTTAAGGTTGATGTTCCTAGTTTTATGGTTAGGCAAGGAGATAAAATTGAATTGTCGGCAAAATCTAAGAAAAGTGAAATGTATAAATTAATGCAAAATGATGAAGAGCTGTCAGAGAGAACAGTCCCAGACTGGGTAAAGTTAGATAAAAGTAATGGGCTAGGAGACATAATAGCAAAACCTGAAACTGATGATATGGAAATAGGCATTCAGACTAGACTAATTATAGAGTATTATTCAAGGAGATAAAAAATGGGAATGGAAGAAATAGAAAAACAATTTGGGGTTACAAGCACTTCTGAATTTGAAGAACAAATAAGCGAAAGAAAGCTGCCAGAAATGGCATTTGTAATTAATGAAGAGAGCGATAATTATGCACAAATAATTGCAAGCCCCTTACCTAAAGGCATGGGAGATACTATAGGTAACTCTATGAGAAGAACATTGCTTAATTCTTTGCCAGGTGCAGCAATAACATGGGTTAGAATTGAAGGTGTTCAGCACGAGTACTCTTCTATAGATGGAATGTCAGAAGGTGTAATAGAATTACTTCTTAATTTCAAAAAAATTAGACTTAAGGCTATGTCAGAAAGATCTGGAAGAATGAGGCTAGATGTAAAAGGCGAAGGCCAGATTGTTGCTGGAGATATTATGACAAGTGCTGATTTTGAAATAGTTAATCCTGAGTTATATTTAGCCACCATTGATAAGAGTTCTGGAAAACTATCTGTTGAATTTAATGTTGAACAAGGAGTGGGTTATATTCCTTCAGACAGATTTGCACAAGAAGATCTTGGGATTGGATTTTTGCCAGTAGATTCTATTTTTAGTCCTGTCAGGAAAGTAAATTACGAAGTTGAAGATTTGAGAATTGGTAATGAAACTAATCTTGAAAAACTAACATTAGAAATTTGGACTGATGGGTCAATTCTTCCTTCAGACTCTGTAAAAAAAGGTGCAGATTTATTGATGAAGAAATTCTTCCAGTTTGTTAATTTAGAAGAAGTTTCTGCTACAACAGATAACGTTGAAGCAAAAGGAGTGTCTGCAGAAGTTTACAACACTTTAGTAGAAAGCTTGGATCTTTCAAGTAGAACTTTCAACTGCCTGAAAAGAAGTGGACTAAATAGAGTAGGTGATATTATTGAATTCCCAATTGGACCAGAAATGCTAAAATTGAAAAATTTTGGGCAAAAATCTTTAGATGAATTAGAAGTAAAGCTTGAACCTTTTATAAAAAAAGTTCAAGAAGAGAGTAAGGCATAGGTGATTTTTGAGACATCGAGTATCTGGTTATAAATTAGGCAGGAATACTGGTAGCAGAAAAGCGCTATTCAGAAATCTTGTTGCTGAGTGCATAAAAAGAGGAAAGATTAGAACTACCTATGCTAAAGCTAAAGCAATTCAGCCTAAGGTAGAAAAGATCATAACCCTTGGCAGGAAGGGGACGCTAAATGATAGAAGGAAAGCTTATTCATATTTAAATGATAATAATGTTCTTGATGAATTATTTTTAGTGATTAGTAAGAGATTTGAGCAGAGAAGTAGTGGGTTTACCAGAATAACAAAGCTTGGATACAGAAAAGGAGATTCAACCCATCTTGTTGAGTTAAGTATTTTAGGTGATCTGGATTCACAATCCGAACAGCCAGAGGGATCAGATGAATAAATATCTTGCTGTATTGACATATGATGGAACAGATTTTAAAGGATCTCAGAAACAAGCAAATTCTAGAACAGTACAAGGATCCCTTGAAGATGCTTTAAGGAGAATACATAAAGAATTTATTCCTACTGAGTTTGCAAGTAGAACAGATTCTGGAGTGCATGCCACAAATCAAGTTGCTAGTTTTAAATCTTGTAAAGAACTAAGCTCCGATTTATGGATTTCTTCTATAAATTACTATATGCCTTCGGATGCAAAAATATTAAAATGCATAAAAGTAGACCAAAATTTAGATGTAAGAAGAGATGCGCTAGAGAGAGAATATGTTTACAAGATAAATTTGGAAAGAAATATCTCTCCTTTAGAAAATAGATACTACGAACATGTCGATTATCATATTGAGACAAAAAATCTTCAGAAAGCTTACAATTTATTTGTAGGAATTCATGATTTTCTATCATTTGCAGGTAGATTAGCTCCTAGCAATATTAATACCAAGAGAGAAATTAAGCATATTTCACACATTAAAAATAAGAACAGTATAGAATTTAGAATAATTGGAAAATCATTTTTATATCAACAAGTTAGAAGAATGATTGGCTCTTTCCTTCTCTATATGAAAGGCAAAATAACAATTAATCAGCTATCAGAGTTTATTGATAACCCTAAAAAAGGCTCAATTAACTTTTTGCCTTCTTCTAAAGGGTTATATTTATCTAACATAAAATATGATGGAGTAAAAATTTAAAATGCAAAGAAAAGATATAAATAAAATATCTGTAAGTTCTAAGGAATTAGAAAATTCATGGCACTTGATTGATGCAAAAAATAAAGTTCTGGGCAGACTAGCTTCAGATGTGGCAAGATTGTTGATGGGAAAAGATAAGGTTAATTATGCCCCTAATCTTGCTGGCGGTGACTTTGTAGTTGTGATTAATGCCTCACTTATAAAGGTTACTGGCAGAAAGAATGAGCAAAAAGAGTACTTCTCTCACTCAGGTTATCCAGGGGGAGAGAAAATGACATCTTATGAAGATATGCTAAGGATGAAACCGCAAAAAGTTATAGAAAATGCGGTAAAAGGAATGCTTCCAAAAAATAAATTAAGAGATGTGATGCTTAAGAGACTAAAAATTTTTGCAGCAGAAGATCATACTCATAATCAACAATTTACAGAGAAATAGGAGTTATTAATTGTCTTCTAAAAAATATTATTACGGCACAGGCAAGAGAAAAAGTGCTATTGCAAGAGTTAGAGTTTTTAATACTCCTGGTGAAATTACAATTAATGGAAAAACTCTACAAGAGGCTATCCCAGTTGAAATTTGGCAAAAATCAGCTACAAGACCATTGGATTTATTAGATTTAAAGAGTTCAGTTACTGTTATCGCTAAAACTCATGGTGGTGGAATTTCAGGTCAAGCTGATGCTCTATCCCTAGGCATATCAAGAGCTCTAATTGAAATGGATTCAAATTTAAGACCAAAATTGAAATCTAAAGGTTTGCTTACAAGAGATTCTAGGATTAAAGAGAGTAAAAAATATGGTCTAAAGAGAGCAAGGAAAGCTCAACAATTTACTAAGAGATAAAAATTATATTAAATTTAGTATAGCTACTCTATCTAGATCCTGAATATCTTTTATTAACTCTACATTGAATATATCTCTGAGATTACAAAAATATTTTGCCTGAGAAGGGTCTATTTCAAATATTGCAATGCTATTATTATCGTTTAGTATTCTTGGCAAAATATTTATTAACTCCTTGATAAATATTAATCCGTCTTTGCCTCCAAAAATAGATTCTTGAGGCTCTTGCTTTACAGTATTTTCTATATTTGATTTGTTTGGAACATAAGGTAGATTAGCTGTAACTAAATCATATTTATTTATTTTCAATTTTTGAAATTGTTGAATTGATATTTTTTGAAATTCTATATGCTCTAATTTGTTATACTTTTTTGCATTATTTAATGGTATATCATTTAGATGAGGATCTATGGCTACCCATTTTATATTTTTTTCTATGTTATGAAGTATTGAGATTGGTATACATCCAGACCCTGTCCCAACATCTAGTGCACTCTCTGCTTTATTATTTGAAATAAAATCAATAGATTTATCTATGATTATTTCAGTTTCATTTCTAGGTATAAGAGTTTTCCTGTATTTATCTATAAATACTTCGAATTTTAGATTATAGAACCATGATTCATTAATTATGTATTGAATAGGCATTCCGGCTTTCCTGTACTTAATGGCCTGCAATATAAAGTTATGTGATTCTTGCTTTACTTCAATATCGTGGCTAGATCCATAGATTGATTCTTTTGATAGATTAAAGCCATTAATGGCAGAGAATTTTTCTGAGATTAAAATTAATTCAGCCTCTGCTTCCGCCTCTATTTTATTATTGCTTATTGATGTTAATTCTGCACATAAAAAGCGATATAGATCAATTATTTTCATCTTCTGCTAGTTTTTTAATTTGTTCATTTCTAATTAATTGATCTAATATTCCATCAATGGATCCATTTAAAAATTCATCTAGATTATGCATTGAGACGTTGATTCTATGATCTGTTACTCTGCCTTGAGGGAAATTATAAGTTCTTATTTTTTCTGATCTGTCGCCACTTCCTACCTGATCTTTTCTATTCTTACTATGTTCACTTTGTTGTTTCTCATACTCTATATCGCATAATCTTACTTTTAATAAATCCATAGCGATTATTCTATTTTGGGCTTGAGACCTTTCCCTTTGGCAAGTAACAACAATACCAGAAGGATTATGAGTCAATCTTACTGCTGTTGCTACTTTATTCACATTTTGACCTCCAGCTCCTCCAGAATGGAATATATCTGTACGTCTATCTTCAGGATTTATAGTCACGTCTATATCCTCAAGTTTAGGTAAAACCGCTACAGTTATTGCAGAGGTATGTATCCTCCCTTGAGATTCTGTAGAAGGAACCCTTTGTACTCTATGTGTTCCTGCTTCATGTTTCATTTTCCTGTATACTCCGCTTCCATTAATCTCAAATGTAACCTCCTTAACCCCTCCTAGCCCATTATCATTTATATCAACTAAACTGAATTTCCAATCTTGAAGCTCAGCATATCTCTGGTACATCCTATATATTTCTCCAGCAAATAAACTTGCTTCATCTCCTCCTGTGCCTGCCCTAACTTCGATTATAGCGTCAGCCTTATCTCTTATATCTTTCGGAATTAGTTGGTCTTCTAGTTCAGCTGTGAGTTCATCAATCTCAGCTTTAATTTTTTCGTAATCAATTTTAGCCATTTCAACTAACTCAGGGTCACTTTCATCATCAAGCATGTTTTTTGTGTCCCCGAGTTCAATATTTTTTGAATTTATATTTTTATACAATAAAACTACCTTTTTAAGTTCACTATGCTCTTTAGCAAGCTTGGTAATCTTTTGAACATTTGCAGCATTTTCAGGGTCAGCCATTAATTCTTCAACTTCGTTATAGCGCTTCTCGATACTATTTAATTTTTCTAGAGTTGCTTTATCCATTTGAATCTAGTGCCGATAAAATGTCTTCTAAAGTTAGATCAATTGTTTTTTCAATTTTTGAAGATAAATTTTTTATAGAAATCTTATTGCTTTCTATCTCTTTGTTGCCCAAAACAATTATGTTTTTAGCATTTATTTGATTTGCATACCTCATTTGAGCTTTAAAGCTCCTATCTGACGAGCAGATGGAGGTAGATATTTTTTTATTTCTTAATTTCTGGGCCATTTTAATAGAAAGAATTAAGCCTTCTTCAGATGCCGGAATAATTAATAATTGTGTAAAATCAAGATCTTCATATTCTTTCCCATTCATATTAAGTATCACTCTTTCTATTCCACTTCCAAATCCTGCAGCAGGAGTATCAGGACCTCCTATATTTTCTACAAGGTTGTCGTATCTTCCGCCTGAAAGGATACTAGATTGAGCTTTATTTGAATTCTTTGGTTGTATTTCAAATACAGTTTTGGAATAATAATCGAGTCCTCTTACTAACCCTTTATCTATTTCAAATTCTACCCCTTTGAACATTCTTATTGATTCTCCTAGTAGTAGTACGAATTTTTCCCAGTGCCCCTTTGAATCTTCATCTAAGAAATCTATAGGTTTTGGGGAATCAGCAAGCAGATCTTGAGTGGCTCTCTCCTTTGAATCTAATATTCTTATTGGGTTGAGTTTATATTTTTTTTGATCCTTTTCGGATAGACGACTAATTAAAGGAGTCATGTAATTTTCAAATGATTTTTTGAATTCAGTTCTAGTTTTGATAGTTCCTATAGAATTTACTTTTAATTTGAGATCTTTTATGCCTAGGTTATCTAAATATGTTAAGCCTAATAAGATAATCTCTAAGTCAGTTTCTGAAGATTTATCTCCAAAAATTTCTACGCCGAACTGATGATGTTGTCTTAATCTGCCACTTTGAGGTCTTTCATGCCTAAACATTGGAGCTATATAAAATAATCTTACTGGGTATGGTTCGTTGTGCATTCCATGTTCAATGAAAGCTCTGCAAACAGAAGCTGTGCCCTCTGGCCTTAGAGTTAATTCATTTCCGCCAAGATCATTAAAATTATACATTTCCTTTTGCACTACGTCGGTTCCTTCTCCAACTGCCCTTTTAAAAAGTCCAGTTTGCTCAAAAATAGGAGTAGAAATTTCTTTATAGCCAAACATTGAAGCCGTATTTCTAGCAACACTTTCTACAAAATTCCAAGTAGCCATATCCTCCGGCATATGGTCATTTGTTCCTCTTATTGCCTTGAAATTCATTAAAGTTCTTTATTTAGATTTAATTTAAGTTTTTAGGATATAGTAATTCAGATTAAACTTACATATAAATTAAGAGAATAAAATAACAAAAATGATAATTGTTGAGTCTATAGAAGCAATAAAGGAAATATGCAAGGTGCCAAACGATGGGAGAGTCATAGTGCCTACTATGGGAGCTTTGCATGAGGGTCATGTGGCATTATTAGATAAGGCACGAGAATTTGATCAGATTTTCGCAACTTTATTTATTAACCCTCTCCAGTTTAATAATTTGAATGATCTTACTTCTTACCCTGTAGCAATGGAAGAGGATATTGATATTTTTGATAAAAACGGAGTAGATGTGCTATTTATCCCTAGCAAAGAGGATATCCTAAATCAGGAGCAAATTAAAACGATTAATGCGGGGCCGGAAGGTGATATTTGGGAAGGAAGTTTTAGGCCTGGTCATTTTGACGGAGTCTTGACTATTGTTAATCGATTTTTTGAATTGATAAGACCTAGAAAGGCTGTTTTTGGCCTGAAAGATATACAGCAAATATGCTTAATACATAGTAAGCTATCATCTGTTCATAATGTTGAAATTATTCCAGTAGAAACCCAAAGGAACCCTTCAGGGCTTGCATACAGTAGTCGTAATTCTTTGATAACTGAAGATGGCAAGCAAAAAGCTTCAATTATATTCAAGGCTCTTAAAGCTGGAAAAGAATGCTGGAAGGAAAGCAGTAATCTTTCAGTTGTGAAAGAAAAGGTTAGTGAGGTATTAAGCACAGAGCCTGATTTTAAGTTGCAATATATCGAGGCCAAGCCTTTATCTGATCTAGCGGAATCAGAGAATGACTTCTCAGATTTATTTAGAGAAGTAGATTTAAATCATCAAGTTATTATGATCGCCGGCCATGTCGAGGGAATAAGATTAATAGACAATATAATAATTAATTCTAATAAATATTAATCGAATTTTTCAGAATCTTTATATAATTTTATTTTTTCAACGTATGTAGCAAAACTTAATTTAATAAGTTCCATATGTCTTTCAGTTATCTCACCTCTTATTCTTGCCGGGCTTCCCATAACAAGTGATCTAGGCGGAATCTTCATATTTTCTATAACTACTGAACCTGCGGCAATTAAAGAAAATTCTCCTACCTCTACGCCCTCGTTTAATATTGATCCATTTCCTAATAAGCAGTTATCCCCAACACTTTTTGCATGACAAAAGACGCCGTGACCGAGGGTGACATTATTCCCTATTTTGGAACCTTGATCTGAATGTACAACACAGTTATCTTGGATGTTAGTTCTTTCTCCTATCTCAATTTTCCCGTTATCTGCTCTTATTACAGCCCCAAACAAAACACTAGAGAGTGATAATAGCTCTACATCACCAATCAGAGTAGAAGAAGGTGCTACGTAAGAATCTTCGCTTATAGTAGGAAACTTATTGTTTACTTTGATTAACATTATGGATAAGAATTAAAATTGAGTTCTAAATTAACAATATTGGGCTCAACGACCTTTTGTAATTTATATGTTTCTTTTGCCTTAACTTCTCCATCATCTGTCTTCATGTAGAAAGTGACTGTTGCTTTAGTTTCTTTTGAATTTTTGGGGGCGACAAGAACATTCACATATCTGCCTCCACTTATAGTTTCTCCAATTTGGGACAAAGATTCACCAAATTTTGCATAAATTGTTATTCCTTGTTTGATAGGTTCTCCTCCCACATAAGCGTTGCCCATAAATACATGAGGGAACTCTGGAGGTAATCCGGGATCAAAAGGTTCTGGTTGAGCTTCTTGAGAGCAAGCAATAATTGAAATCAATATAGTTAGGCTTAATATTATTTTTTTAATCATGCCTTTACTCCATCTAGAATATTAAGATTCATATTGGTTTCTATCAGTTTTGCCACAGAGAATATTTTCCCTTCTGAGAAATTTGGCCCCATAATTTGTAAACCAACCGGAAGCTTATTCGATAGCCCGCAAGGAATTGAAATTGCAGGGATGCCAGCAATATTAGCTGGCATAGTGCATATATCATTTTGGTACATCAATAAAGGATCATTTATTTGAGAACCTAGTTTAAAAGCAGTTATGGGAGAGGTAGGGGATATTATTAAATCAAATTTCTTAAAAGCTTCATTAAAAGAATTAATTATCAACCCTCGAATCTTTTGTGCTTTTCCATAATATTCATCATAGTATCCAGATGATAAAGCAAAAGTTCCGAGTAAAATCCTTCTTTTAACTTCATCTCCAAAATTTGATCTTGTAAGATCTATTGTTTCCCAAGAAGTTTTTCCATTTTGGTCAGAATATCCATATTTTATTCCGTCATATCTATTAAGATTAGACGACGCTTCTGAGGGTGCTGTTAGGTAATAAACAGGAAGTGATTCTTTTATATAATCAATTGAAATTTCGCCTAATTCAGCCCCCAAGTCTTTCATAGTGCCTATAGAATTTTCAAAGACTTTTTTAACACCCTCAGAAATACCTTGGTCACTAATATCATTGCATACTCCAATCCTTATACCTTTTAAGCTGTCTAAGTCCTTGAAATTTTCTAATACATTTTTTGATGAAGTTAAGTCTTTCGGATCATGTCCTATGATCGAATAAAATAATTTTTCACAGTCTTGAACATTTTTTGCAAAGGGTCCTATTTGATCTAATGAGCTCCCAAAAGCTATAAGTCCAGATCTACTCACTGAGCCATATGTTGGCTTCATTCCTACTATTCCACATAATGATGCAGGTTGCCTTATACTTCCTCCTGTATCGGATCCTATGCTAATTAGATTTTGAGAAGAAGCGACAGAAGCTGCCGAACCTCCGCTACTACCTCCCGGGACAGTATTAAAATCCCATGGGTTGAGACAAGGACCAAAAAAAGATGTCTCATTTGATGAGCCCATTGCGAATTCGTCACAATTCGATTTACTGATAATTATTGCACCTGCATCTGCAAGTTTTTTTACGACAAAAGCATCATATGGCGGAATATAGTTACTTAGTATCTTCGAGCCAGCAGTAGTTTTAATGTTTTTGGTAGATATAACATCTTTGACCGATATTGGAAC
>JAYZIQ010000006.1:0-5880 GCA_036165455.1 Chloroflexota bacterium
TCTATATCAAGTTATAATATGCATTATGTAATAAGAAATAGAATATGATATATATAAAATTATATGTTGAAAGGAAATAGTGGTTTCACCTAGAAGAGAAGATTATACAAATGAGGCATTAGAAGCGATTGAGCGAGCTCATGCTTGGGCAGCAGATATGAGGAATGCTCAACTAGATGCAGAACATTTAGCTTTGGGGATGTTGTCAATTAAAGATGGAATGGCAACAAAAATATTTGATTTTCTGGGGGCAGATGTTGGAGAGATAAAAAAAGACTTAGAGTTCTCTTTAAAAAAATTTCCTACCCTAGGCCAGACACAGTCTTCAACAAGAATGGTATATATTGAACCAAGATTGAAGAAAGTGCTGGATGAAGCTGAAGAAGAGAGGTTAAGATTAAATGATGAATTTGTTGCTGTAGAGCACTTATTAAAAGGATTGCTTATTCTTGAAGATGGGGAAGTTGATAGGTTATTAAAATTAAATAATATAACGATGGAAAGGATATATCATGCCCTTAAAGAAATCAGAGGAAGCCAACGTGTTACCGATCCAGGCGCAGAAAAAAAATATCAAGCTTTAGAAAAATATAGTGTTGATTTAACTAAATTAGCTAGAGCAGGAAAACTTGATCCGGTTGTAGGAAGAGATAAAGAGATCCAAAGAGTACTTCAAACTCTTACTCGAAGAACTAAAAACAATCCTGTAATTATTGGTGATGCAGGAGTTGGCAAAACTGCTATTGTTGAAGGTCTTGCACAAAGTATAGTTATTGATGATGTTCCAGAATCTTTAAAAAATAGAAAATTGCTTAAATTAGAAATGGCATCTTTGCTTGCTGGCGCAAAGTTCAGAGGTGAGTTTGAGGAAAGATTAACCGCTGTTATGGATGAAATAAGGGCAGCATCAGGAGAAATTGTTTTATTTATTGATGAGATACATATAGTTGTTGGAGCAGGAGGAGCGGAGGGAGCAATAGATGCAGCAAATATGATGAAACCTGCTCTTGCTAGAGGAGAAGTTCAATTAATTGGAGCAACTACTCCAGAAGAATACAGAAAATATATTGAATCTGATAAAGCACTTGAAAGGAGGTTTACTCCAGTAAATGTTAATGAGCCTGATCAAGAAATAGCAATAGAAATGTTAAAAATACTTAGGCCAAGATATGAAAAGCATCACAAAATTCAGATTACTGACTCTGCATTAGAAGCTTCAGTCAACTTAAGTGCAAGATATATTACCGAAAGATATCTTCCTGATAAGGCCATAGATTTAATAGATGAAGCGGCAGCTAAACTTAGAATTAATTCTGAGTCTTTGCCATCTAATATTAAAGGTTACGATGACCAGATAAAAAATTTATTAGATAAAGAAGAGGCAGCTTCTGGGAGAAATGATTTTGAGGCAGCTGCAAAATTAAAATCTGAAAGATTAGGTCTGCACAAAGAAATGATTTCTGAAGATAATAATAAGAAAGTTGATAACACTAGAATTGTAGACTCTGAAAGCATAGCCACTTTAATAGCAGAAAGAACTGATATTCCAGTAGCTAGATTAATAGAAAAAGATAAAGAGAGGCTTTTGAATTTAGAAACAAGGCTTCATGAAAGACTTGTCGGTCAAGAAGATGCTGTTACAGCATTATCTAATGCCATTAGGAGGCAAAGATCTGGTGTTAGCGATCCTAAAAGACCAGTAGGAACATTTATTTTCTTAGGCCCAACAGGTGTAGGTAAGACAGAATTAGCAAGAGCATTAGCAGAAAGCTTATTTGATGATGAAGATAATATGGTTAGAATCGATATGTCTGAATATATGGACAAAGGATCTTCTACAAGACTAATTGGTGCTCCTCCTGGCTATGTCGGCTATGATGATGCTGGCCAACTAACTGAAGCCGTAAGAAAAAGGCCATTTAGAGTTATTTTATTTGACGAAATTGAAAAAGCTCACCCCGATGTAATGAATTTGTTGTTGCAATTGCTTGATGATGGCAGGCTAACAGATGGACATGGCAGAACTGTTAACTTTAGAAATACAGTAATAATTATGACTAGCAATCTAGGCTCATCTCATATTGCTAAGGAGTCAATAGGATTTTCAGGATCAAATAGTGAAATTCAAAACAGAAAATCAAAGGTAGAAGATGCTTTAGTTGAGCACTTTAGGCCAGAATTTCTCAACAGGGTGGACGAAACTATAATTTTTGATTCTTTAACTCATGAGGAACTTTCAAAAATAGCATCGATAGTTACAAATAAGTTTATTGAAAGAGTCGAGAAACTAGGAATTACAATGAAAATATCCAAAAAAGCATTAGATTGGTTAGTTAAAAATGGATTTGATAAGTCTTATGGTGCAAGACCTTTAAAAAGAGTTGTTCAAAGGAGTATAGAAAATGAATTTGCTAAGAAAATGTTATCAAGTGAATTTATAGAGGGAGATTCTGTATCAATTAATGTAAAAAATGAAATTTTATCGATCGATAAAGATAAGAAGATTGAAAAAAATAAAACCAGAGTTAAGGCAAAGTAAAAAATAAATTCTTTGATTTAATTGTGATAAAATTTGATTTGTGAATCTGAATCAAAATGAAAACCAATCAGCAGGAGCTGTCTTATTGTGTGCTGGAAGAAGCTCTCGCATGAATGGGTTGGATAAATCCACTTTAGTTTTTGATAGAATTCCAATATTTATAAAATCCTTAACTAAATTTATAGATTCAAATTTATTTTCAAAGGTAGTATTGGTAGCATCAAAAGAAAATATTACAGATATAAAAAATTTAATTTCTGATTATGGATTTCATCAAGAAGTAATATTGGGAGGGGAAAGGCGCCAAGATTCTGTGTCAATTGCTATTGATTATCTAAATCAATTTTCTATTAATAAGGTAGTAATTCATGATTCTGCAAGACCCCTTTTTTTTGAATCAATATTAACTGAAGGAATTAAATTACTTGATAATAATAATGCAGTAATTCCTATAATACCTATTCAAGATACAGTAAAAAAGGTTAACGCCAAGGAGGTTGTTAAAACCTTAAATCGTGATGAATTATTTAGATCTCAAACTCCTCAATTTTTCAATTTTAATATTTTAAGCGAATGTATTTCCAAGACCTCAAAAAAAATAAATTATACAGATGAATCAGAGCTATTAGAAATAAATGGATACAAAGTAAATTGTATAAATGGAAATATAGAAAATCAAAAAATAACTACTCACGATGACCTAAAATTATTACAAAATTTTGATCACAACACTAAATTTAAAAATGGTATTTCATCAGATACCCATAAGTTAGTGGAAGGAGAAAATTTAATATTAGGAGGGCTGGAAATTCCATTTGAAAAATGCTTAGAAGGTCACAGTGATGCTGATGTTGTACTTCACGCAATTACTGATTCAATTATTGGAGCACTTGGGCAAGGAGATTTAGGAAAACATTTTCCTTCTAGTCAAGATAAATGGAAGAATGCATCATCTGAAATCTTTCTATTTAAAGCCGTAGATTTAATGAATGAATTAAATTTCGAAATTTTTCATTTAGATATTCAGATTATTCTGCAGGAACCTAAATTATCAGATTTATTAATTAAAATTGAACAAAACATATCAAATTTACTAAACTTGAATATTGAAAAAATAAACTTAAAAGTAACTTCTACTGATAATATCGGATTGATAGGGTCTGGGGATGCTATTGGAACTTTATGTGCTGTTACATTGAAAGAATCTAATGATTGAGACATACGACTCTTTTTCACGAAAATATAAGAAATTAGGATCTCCTAAAAAAATTAATTTATATGTTTGTGGGATAACTACTTCAGATTATTGTCATTTAGGCCATGCATTTTCCTCTATTGTATTTGAAGTTTTAGATAGATTCTTATCACATCAAGGATTTGATGTTTATAGAGTGCAAAATTTTACAGATGTAGATGATAAAATTTTAAATAAATCAATTGAAGAAGGCACATCTATGAAAGAGGTTGCTGAAAAATATACTAAAGCTTTCTTTGAAGACATGGATGCTCTTGGCATAAAAAGAGCTTCAATTTATCCAAAAGCTACAGAAGAAATAGAAAATATAATTTCATTTATATTAGAACTCGAAAAAAAAGAATTGACTTATATTAGAAATAATAGTGTCTATTTTAAAACAAATAAATTTAATGATTATGGAAAACTTAGTGGCAGGAAATTAGATGATGCTAAAGCTGGCACTAGGGTTAATGTTGACTTAGAAAAAGAATCTCAAGAAGATTTTGCTCTATGGAAATCAGCAAAAAGTGACGAACCAGGCTGGGATTCTCCTTGGGGGTTAGGTAGGCCAGGTTGGCATATAGAATGCAGCTCTATGGTTAACAATACTATTGGGGAGACCGTTGATATTCATGGAGGAGGGATTGATTTGATATTTCCTCATCATGAGAATGAAATAGCTCAAAGTGAATCACTAACTGGTAAGAAATTTGCAAATATATGGATGCATAATGGAATGGTAAAACTTTCAGGTGAAAAAATGAGTAAATCATTAGGAAATCTTATTACAGTCAAAGAAGCATTAAAAAAGTTTGACTCAGATCAAATTAGGATGTGGATACTATCATCACATTATAGGAGCCCATTGATTTACTCTGAGGAACTAATTGCTAGCCAGTCTAGGCCACTATCTAGATTGAGAGAATCTCTAAAAAATGTAGAAAATAATAATAATAAAAGGACAGATTATATAAAGGAAAAAGAAGCTTTTATTAATGCTTTATCCTCTGATTTAAATACTCCTGTGGCTCTTTCTCAGGCTCTTTTGCTATCTAAAAAAATTAATTCTGGTAATAACGAAGGCCATGATACCTACGAGGCAAGAGAAGCGCTGAATTCTATGCTTTCTGTGCTCGGGTTATGTCAGAGCATGAATGATCCAAAAAAAGATATAGATGATAAGGGGATAAAAGAGTTGATTAATAAAAGAGAATCTTACAGAAAAAATAAAGAATTTGATAAGTCTGATCAAATAAGAGATGAATTAATTGGAAAAGGGGTTAAATTAATTGATAAGCCTGACGGAATTACTGATTGGGAATTAATTTAGAATCTAACATTTAATACAGCGACAATAACAAAAATCACTGCTAAGACAACAGTTCCTCTAAATAAAAGCCTTTCAAATCCTCTCCTGACTCTAAATGAACTTTCAGCTTGACCAAAAAGGGCAGTCCCATTTCCTCTAACTTGTAAAAGTATTATTGCTATTAAGGCTAAAGATATTATTATTTCTATTATTGTAAACATTATTTCTCGATTATATTCATGATAACGTTCGACAGTTTATCAGAGTCATGGTGTCCTTTAAAGTTAGAATTCATTAAGTCTTTTAGAATTATCTCCCCCCATGCTTTATTTAAGTTTCCAATTTCCACACATTTGCTTGTTGGAAAACCTTCTCCTAAATTGCCAATGTTATCATTTACAATTATATAATCTAACTTTAAATCGGCGCTGTAATTTAATAGAGTTTGCACGTGATCGCATGCATCAAACCCGACAGTTTCTCCTAATTGAGTAGCTATATTACAAACATATATTTTTTTAGCAGAAGTTTTTTTAAGAGATTCTGAAATTTTAGGTACAAGAAAGTTAGGTATTATGCTAGTAAATAGTGAGCCGGGTCCTATTATAATATAATCTGAATTCATAATAGCCTCTATAGCTTTTGGATTAGCAGAGGGAGAAGCAGGATTTAGATTCAACTTAGAAATGCCTGAAGAATTTTTTTGAATATTTGATTCACCATCAATTTCAGTTCCATCTTTCATATTTGCAGATAAATTTATTTGGTCAAGAGTTGAAGGCAACAGTTTGCCTT
>JAYZIQ010000007.1:0-7503 GCA_036165455.1 Chloroflexota bacterium
GTGATCTCCACCTTGAGAGGGTGGTGTCCTAGGCCGCTAGACGAAGGGGCCGATTCTGGCTGGCGATCCAGGATTCGAACCTGGGCTACCAGATTCAGAGTCTGGGGTCCTACCGCTAGACGAATCGCCATAAGCGAAACATTAATGAAATATTAGCAGAATAAAGATTAATTTTTAAGTTTTAAAAAATTAAAGGGCAATCATTTCTATGCAAGTTTCTGCATAGTATTTTCCGTTAACTATTCTTTTTTCTGCTTGGTCAATATTTTCAGTAGTTAAAATTCCGTTAATAATGGGAATTTTTGAAGAAATATTTAAACTTGCTAGCGAAGAAAAAACATGATCAGAGATTAATTCATAGTGAGATGTTTCGCCTCTTATTATTGACCCTAAGCATATAATTGCATCTTGGTTATTTAATTCATTAATTGATTTTTTAACAGCAAATGGGATCTCAAAAGCACCTGGCACATATAATTTATTAATATTTTTTTTATTAATGCCTATTTCTAATAACCTTTTTTCTGCTGTATCTAATAATTTACTAACAATATCTTCATTAAATTTGGAAACAACAAAAGTTATTTTTGTTGCTGATAGGTCTATTTCAGAAAAATTAGTGCTTTCAGGAAAGTAATTAGACATTTTCTATCTTATGACCTAATTTATCTCTTTTTGTTTTTAGGTAAGCTTCGTTTATTGGGTTGGGCTCTACATTTAACGGAATAGTGTCTACGATTTCCATTCCATACCCCTCTAGGCCTACTACTTTTTTGGGGTTATTAGTCATGATTTTAATTTTTTTTAGACCTAAATCCGCAAGAATTTGTGCACCTACACCATAGTGCCTAAGGTCTGGAGGGAATCCTAATAATTCGTTCGCTTCTACAGTGTCTGCTCCACCATCTTGGAGTTCATATGCTTTCAATTTATTATGAAGGCCAATCCCTCTACCTTCTTGCTTCATATACAAGAAGACCCCTGATTCTTCCTTTCCTATACTTTCAAGTGCTGCTGAAGCTTGGTCTCCACAATCACATCTTAAGCTACCTAAAAAATCTCCAGAAAGGCATTCGCTATGCACTCTCACAAGAGTTGGATCTTTGCTTATATCTCCTTTAACTAGCGCAACATGCTCGTCATTATCGTATAAAGATTTATAACCAATGGCTGTAAAGTCTCCAAATTTAGTTGGAAGATTGGCAGTGGAAGTTTTTTCAATTATTTTTTCATTGCTGTATCTGTAAGATATTAGATCGGCAATAGTAATTATTTTAATATCAGATTCTTTTGCAAATTTTTCTAGGTCAGGCCTGCGAGCCATTTTTCCATCCTCTTTAACAATTTCACACATTACAGCCGCAGGATTGAGTCCAGCTAACTTAGCAAGATCTACAGATGCTTCTGTGTGTCCAGCCCTTACCAATACCCCTCCCTCCTTGTATTTAATTGGAAATATGTGGCCGGGTTTTTGGAACATTGTGCTATCTGAATTTTTATCAATTAGAGCTAATATAGTCTTAGATCTATCTTCGGCAGAAATGCCCGTAGTTGTTCCAGGAATAAAATCAACTGAAACTGTGAAGGCAGTATAATTGCTGTCGTTAGATTCTTCTACCATCAAGGGTATTTTTAATTTTTCTAAAATTGAACCATTTATTGCAACGCATATTAATCCTCTTGCATTTAGCGCCATAAAATTAACCTTTTCAGGAGTTATAAAGTCGGCAGCAATGGTAATATCTCCCTCATTTTCTCTGTCTTCATCATCAACAATAATTACAAATTTTCCATCTTTATAATCCTGGATTGCTTCTTTAATCGTGTTGGTGTTCATATTGCCTTTTTTACCTTTTAAGTTGTTTTTTTTAAAAACATGAAGTTTTCGATGTACTTTGCAGTCATATCAGCTTCTAAATTTACAACAGATCCTGATTGATATCCACTAAAAATAGTATGTTCCCAAGTGTAAGGAATAATTGACACTTTAAAGTTAGCGCTTTCATTATTAGTGACTGTTAAACTGACTCCATCAATTGCTATAAAACCTTTTTCTACGAAATACGAAGAAATATCTGCTGGTTTTTCAAGCTCAACTACCCATGAATCAGAAGCTTTGTTTATTGATATTATTTTTGTTGTGCAGTCAACGTGGCCCTGAACCATATGGCCGCCAATTTTATCTCCAAGCCTGAGAGATGATTCTAAGTTAACTTTTGAACCTGTCTTTAAACTTCCAAGATTTGTCCTTGACAGTGTTTCTTGTACTACATTTACTGAAAATTCTTTATCTTTAATATTGATAATAGTTAAGCATGCTCCAGAAACACAAATACTTTCTGATACCTGGCTATTTTTGCATATAAAATCAGATTCAATAGTAAGGGTTTCGCCTTCCATTTCTATAACCTTTCCGATTTCTTGAACTATTCCACTAAACATGCTTTTTTACTTTCCCTGTTACCATTATATCGCTTTCTACCCTTAGTACTTCTATGTCAGTAAGTTTTTTGCTTTGACTAATAAATTCAATACCTTCTCCGCCAACAGAATCAGCTGAATTAATACCTCCAATTAGCATAGGTGATATAAATAGACGCATTTTATTAATGAGGTTTAAATCAATTAAAGACCCTATTAATTGCCCTCCACCTTCTACTAAAACATTCATGCAATTTTTTTTTGCAAGTATTCTTAATGCATCTTCCAGATTAAGCCTACTCATATTAGAAGAAATTTCTATGAATTCTATTCCTTTCCAATTAGATAAATCTGAAGGAGCTTTTTCACAAAAAACTACAATATTACTATTAGATTTCAGAGTTTTATATATTTCAGGGTTAGTAGGATTTGTATTTAAAACAACCTTATATTTAGGCTGAATAGAGATATTTTTTGCGCTTAAACTTGGCTTATCAATTTTTAAGGTTTTTGAGCCTATTATTATCGCATCAGATAGGGATCTCATTTTTTGAACTATATCCCTAGATTTCTCAGAAGATATCCATTTTGAATCGCCTGTTTTAGTTGCAATTTTGCCATCTAAACTAATTGCTATTTTTGCTGTTACATACGGTAATCCTGTTGTTATGAAATGCTTGAAAGGCTCAATTAGATCTTGAGACCTTTTTACTTGGTCTTTATTTTTTATAATCTTTGTTTTTATCCCGTTGCTTAATAACTTTTTTATACTCTTCTCATTAACTTTTGGATTAGGATCGATAGCCCCAATAATAACCTCAGATATTTGCGCTTCTATTATCTTGTCTACACAGGGATCAGTTTCCCCTTTATGAAAACATGGTTCGAGTGTTGTAAACATGGTGGAGCCTTTGGTTGGGAAGTTATTATTTTCACAATTTATTATGGCATTTATTTCTGCATGGTTTCCTGGAGATGCTTCAGTTGCCCCTTTTCCTAGAATTTCCCCGTTATTTTTTATAATTGCCCCCACTGGTGGCCTAGGATTTATATTTGCAGAAATATTTTCTGCAAGATTTAAAGCCAATTCATAATCATTAAGATCTTCATTCATCTGTGTGTTTTATTTGGTCATCAAAATCTATATGTATTTTGCTAGCAGTAGGATCTTTTTGGCCTTGATATCTACTAGATAATTTTTCTGAGCCATAAGGGTTTTCTGCCTTAGAAGAAAGGTCTAGGAAAGATATCTGACCAATTCTCATCCCGTAATACAATGTGATTGGTAGTTTAGCAACATTTGTTAGCTCAAGAGTTAGTTGTCCGTCCCATCCAGGGTCAACATACCCAGCAGTAGAATGAATCAGTAACCCAACCCTTCCAAGACTGCTTTTTCCTTCAAGCCTGCCAACAACATCAGTGCCTAACTTAATCCTTTCGATTGTTGAGGCAAGGACAAATTCTCCAGGATGCAACATAAAAGGCTCTCCAGATTTAATTTCTACTGACTCTGTAAGGTTAGGGAGTTCTTTTCTTAAATCTATAAAAGGCTCAGATGAGTTTTTGAAAATTAAAATCCCTTTATCAATATGCAAGTCAACGCTAGCAGGCTGAACATCTTTATGATCAATTGGGTCAATTAATATTTTGCCACTTTTTAAATATTCTTTTATTGTTTTGTCACTTAATACCATTATTATCTCCTTCATTTTTGATTATAGGTTTAAAATGGGATAATACAAATTAAAATTTATGAATCAATTAAGAAATATATCAAAAAATTTAATATTTGCTTTTGGCCTATCTCTTTTTCTTCAGGTTATTTTGGGAAACTACATAGTTGATGGAGATAGTATGAGCCCTACACTTAAAAGCAATCAAAGGGTATTTGTTAATAAATTTATTTATTTTGAATTCCCTTATCAAGCTCAAATGGATAACAATTTAATTAACAAGTTTAAATTAAACCCTACAAATGGAGATATTGTAATATTTGATCCTCCATTTCCATATGATTCTACTGGTAAAAGATTTGTTAAAAGGGTGATTGGAAAACCAGGAGATATTATTGAAAATAAAAATGGCATTATATTAGTTAATAATGCCCCTTTTGCAAATAAATTTGGATCTACTTCCGAATTTTCTGAAATAGAGAAAATGATTATCCCTGAAGATTATTATTATCTTTTGGGCGACAATAGAAATAAATCAAATGATTCTAGAAGTTTTGGTTTGGTGCCAAGGTCTAGTATCAAAGGTAGAGTTTGGGTAATTTATTGGCCTTTTTCTAATTTGAAGGTTTTTGATTATAATCTAATTTCTACGCTTAATGAATCCTAGTAAATAAAGGGCCCTTAGCTCAGTTGGTAGAGCAACTGACTTTTAATCAGTAGGTCGTGAGTTCGAGCCTCACAGGGCCCACCATTCTTCTTGTTTAGTTCTTTTTCAAATTGAAAACTTGAATTAAACAATATTTTTTATTAAATTTTATTAATGGGGTTACTGAGTAAAGATCAATTGAATTATTTTGAGGAATTTGGATTTTTGCCCCTAGAAAACGTTTTTGATCCTGTTAAAGTTTTAGACCCAATAATACAAGAATATCATGGTGTTTTAGATAATTTGATAGATGATTTGTATGAAGAAGGAAGAATATCATCTAAATTTGAAAACTCATCATTTGCTGAAAAATTAACCAAAGTTATGCAAGAAACAGGGGAGTCTCACGCACTCTATTTTGATTTTTCATTACCTTCGCCTGCTGCAATAACATTGGAATCTAAGGGTTGGTTTGGCCCTTCTGTATTTAATGCCTTTGTTGATGAGGATATTTTAGATGTGGTTGAGTCAATTATTGGATCTGAGATATATTCAAATCCAGTTCAACACGTAAGAATAAAACCACCTGAAAAAGTTTTGCCAAAGACGGATAATTTGAAAGTCTCTGTTGGTGCAACACCATGGCATCAAGACCAAGGCGTTGTTAATGATGAGGCAGATGAAACTAATATGCTAACCGTATGGTTCCCATTACTAGATGCGCCAATAGAGTCAGGCCCATTAAAAGTAATTCCAGGCAGTCATAAAGGTGGATTATTGACCCACTGTGGTGACTTTGGCGCAAAAGGAGTGATGCAGATACCTACCCATCTTTTTGATGAAGAAGGCGCAGTGCCAGTTCCACTAAATAGAGGCGATCTAGTTATTCTAAATAAAAGAACAGTTCATGGGTCTTTACCTAATATTAGTGAGAATATTAGGTGGAGTTTTGATTTAAGATATAATCCTGTTGGTCAAAATACCGGGAGGGAAGAATTCCCAGGTTTTGTTGCTAGAAGCAGAAGAGATAGTTCATCAGAACTTAGGGATCCAGTGGAATGGAATCATATGTGGGAAGAGACAAAGATTAGATTAAGTTCTGTAAATTCTGGAGACCCAATAGATATTAATTTTAGAAAAAGATCTGACGGCAACCAAAGTGAATGCGCCTAAATAATTTATAAAATGAAAATAACAGATGTAAAGCCGCACTTATTGATGCCAATGGAAGGTCATGCTTGGTTATTTGTGCAAGTTTTAACTGATGAAGGAATTTATGGAATTGGTGAGTGTACTAATTATGGTACTAACCCGGCCTTAGTTGAGGGATTAGAATCTATAGTAAAACCTTTGATAATAGGAGAAGATCCATTTAAAATTGAGGAAATTTGGCAGAGAATATTCCATTCATACAGTTCCAGTAATAGCAGAGGTTTTATTTCGCAGCTAATCAGTGGTGTTGATATCGCATTATGGGACATTAAAGGCAAGGCTCTTGGTGTTCCAATATTTGAGTTACTTGGAGGAAAGGTAAGGGATAAGGTACCACTTTATACTCATGTGCAAGACCAAACACCAACTCAGTCAGGTTTTTTAATTGATGGTATACCTGAAAGTGTAACTCCTAGTATTGATGATATGGTTGAAGCCGCAAAGCTTACAGTAAAAGATGGTTTTGAAGCAATTAAAACAGACCCTTTTCCGCATGATTATAAACTTGAATCTCCAAATTATTTTGGAACAGCTTCCTTAGAACACCTAAATGATAAATCTTTGAAAAAATCAATTGAATGGATGGAGGCATTGAGAGATACAGTAGGTGATGATTTTGAGATACTGGTTGATGCTCACGGAAGATTTGATGTAGCATCAGCAATTCGGGCAGCAAATTCTATAAGTCATTTGAATCTAGTTTGGTTTGAAGAACCATGTCATGCTGCGAATCACCAAGCTTTAGAGCAAGTCAGAAATAATACCGATGTTTCATTGTGTGTAGGTGAAAGGCATTTCACAAGATGGGACTATACCACTATATTAGAAAATGGACTCGTTGATTATGTTATGCCGGATGTAGCTTGGTGTGGAGGCATAAGTGAATTAAGACGAATTGCATCTATGGCAGAAGTTTACTACACAAGGGTAAGCCCTCATGATGCTTTAGGCCCAATTGCAATAGCAGCAGGCTTTCAAGCTTGCATGGCTATACCAAATTTATATCGCCAGGAATGTATTCACAGCTGGTTTCCTGTTTTTGAAAAAATAATTACCCCTTCTTTAGACGTAAGAAATGGCTCAATGTATCCAAATAACAATCCAGGAATTGGATTTGATTTAAAATGGGATGAAATTGAAAAGTATAGGGTTGATCCAAATGACCCAAAGACAAGAAAAAGATGGATTCAGAGTTTGAATGAAGAATAAAAATGCTGCACTAAAATTTTTAAAAATTACTTATTAATAAAATTACTGGGTAACCAAAATATAAAATCAGCCAAGACCAAATGAAGAATCTTATAATTCTTTGAGATCTAGGAACTGTCAGCACTAATGAGGCAAGAAAAGCCAGCGGGACAGGATATATAGAATAAAAAAAAGGCAATTTTGTAAAATTATAAACCAATAAAGCAGCAACTATAACTACACAATTTATTGATAAAAATTTAATAGCATTTTTATTCATTTTTTTTAAATATTTTAGGAATAATGACTAGGATTATCGTTATTTAAATTAAATGATATTTAAAATTATATAATGAATAATGC
>JAYZIQ010000008.1:0-10016 GCA_036165455.1 Chloroflexota bacterium
AGATGTGTATTCATTTGTTGAAAAAATTTTCATATAGCTTATAAATAATTAGAATAAAAGGTTAATTAATCAAGCCTATTTTGACCTAGGATTGAATATATCAGTTAAAGCATCGCCAAGTAAATTCCAGCAGAAAATTAAGATCCACACAACTGCTATTGGAGCCAAGATTTGTTCGGGATGATTTTTTAATACAGAAACACTGGAAGCTCCTCTTCCAGTAACATCAGCTATCATTATTCCTAAGCTTGGGTGAGGAGGTTGCACACCTAAGCCTAAAAAGCTAAGAAAAACTTCAGTTCCTGCTACTGCCCCTAATCCAAAACTAGCCGATACAATAATTGGGCCAATGACATTTGGGAGAATATGCCGGAAAAGAATCCTTGCATTCGATGCTCCCGCTATCCTTGCAGCCTGAACATACTCTCTTTGCCCTACCGATAAAACCTGACCTCTTACTAGCCTCATCATTCCAAACCAACTAAGGGGTAATAATGCAATACCAATTACTGCAAAGTCCACTATACCTGACGATACTATTCCATTTATTCCTGTACTATTTTCTACACTTCGTGCAAAGTCCACTATTCTAGGCCTAAGAGTTGCTGCTAAAATTATGATTAATAAAATATCAGGAAATGCAGCTAAAACTTCTCCAGTTCTTGTAATAATTGCATCTGATTTCCCTCTAAAATATCCAGCAACTAAACCTAAGCTAACACCAAGAATTAAACTTCCTGTTACTAACCCAACTATTGTAATAATTACAGTGGTCTGTATTCCCCATATAATCCTGGTGAATATATCTCTACCTAACCTATCAGTTCCAAATACATGATCCAGAGTTGGTCCACTTTGAGTATTCATTAAATCTGTTTCAGAGTATGAATAAGGTGCAATTAATGGAGCAATAAGACCAACAATATAAACAATAAACAAAATAATAATTACTGAAACCGCAACTCTTTTTTTAAGCAAACTATTTAAACCATGCCTAAAGGGGCTTAGTGAAGTATTTTTTTGTTCATTATTAATTATCACTGCTATACCTTATTCTCGGATCAAGCAGTACATATAAAAGATCCACTATCAGATTTGCAATAACTAGTGTAGCTGTTCCAATTAAAGTTAAAGCCATAATTATTGGATAATCTCTAGAAAAAATTGCATCTAATGCAAATCTTGCAACACCCGGTATTCCAAATATAAGCTCAACAATTAATGCTCCCCCTAACATTCCAGAAAAAGACAGTCCTAATACAGTAACTACAGGCAATATAGCATTCTTTCCAACGTGCTTATAAATTACATCTCGTCTACTTACCCCCTTTGCTTTTGCAAAAATAATAAATTCCTGCCCTAAAACATCTAAAGTGCTTGCCCTCATTAATCTTGCTATAACAGCAATTCCTGGCAATCCTACTGTTATCGAAGGAAGTATAGATCTTGAGTCAAATATACCTCCCCATCCTGAAACTGGAACCCATCCTAATTCCAAAGCAAAAATAATAATTAAAAACGGCGCTGTTAGAAAAACTGGCATGGCATAAATTATTAAAGTTAAAGATACGACTAATGGATCAATTGGAGTCCCTTGTTTTATTGCCGCATAAAATCCTAACGGAATTCCAAATGTAGTAGAAATTAATATAGATACAATAAATAATTTTGCAGATACGATTAATTTCGGTGCAAGAAGTTCTGAAACAGTTTTGCCTGGATATTTATAACTTTCTCCAAAATCACCTTTAATGGAATCACTTAAATATCTAAAATATTGAACAAATACAGGGTCATTTAAGCCCTTTTTTTCTCTTAAAGAGTCTGCTAATTCCTCAGTATAATTATTACCAAGTATTACCTCTACAGGATCTCCAGGGCCATATATCCCAAGTATAAAAACCATTAATGCTATAACTAGCATTACTAGCGGAACCCAGAGTATTCGTCTAATAGCGTATATCAGCAAAACATATTGTTGGTTTAGTTTTGAATATAAACGTTTTTTAACTTAGGAACAATAAGGGGAGTGAATTCAAATCCCTTTACTTTTGGCTTTATTAAAGCCAAACCTTCTTGATCAAACCACATTGGAAGCCATGGAGCATCATCAATTATCATTTGTTCAGCTTTATTATATTTACTTATTCTAGTTAATGGATCTTGATCAACTCTAGCTTCTTCTAATATTTCATCAACTTGAGGATTGTTATATTTTCCATGGTTCCCCTTACTTTCAGAGTGAAAAAGAATGTCAATAAAGTCTTGAGGGTCAGGATAATCTGCCTGCCACCCTGATCCTCCCCATACTTGAAGTCTTTCTCTATGAAGATCTTGAAGGTAAGTTGCCCATTCAACCTGCTGAATTTCGATCTGAACTCCCAAAACTCTATCCCACATATCTGCCACAACTTCCATATCTAAACTAGGAGACCCACCAGTCCCAGGTATAGTAACAACTATCAATGGCCTTGTTTCTGGGTCGGAATATTTTGATTCATTCAGTAATTTAACTGCCTTATCTGGATCATATTCTAATCCCTTTACATCACTTGAGAAACCAGGGAAGTTAGGAGGAAGTATTCCGTAGGCTGGTCTGACTAATTCAGAATAAACTTGAGTTGCGATTAGCTGTTTATCAACAGCATAATTTAACGCCTGCCTAAATTTTAAATCATCAAATGGAGGCTTTGATACATTAAATCCAATGTAATTAATAGTAAAAGAAGGAGGTACAGAAATTAAATCACTACTAAGTGGGTCATTTTGGTCTTGCACTCTTTCAAGGTCTGCAAGCCCCACGCCAGTTATATCTATTTCTCCATTTTCATACATTGCCATTGGGACACCACCAGCTAGATTAAATTCGACTCTATCAAGCTTGGCTTTATCTCCCCAATACAAATCATTTCTTTTTAAGATAAGAACTTGCCCAAGGTCATACCTCTCTAATTCAAAAGGGCCTGTAACAACTGGTGAATCCGTCCAACTATCACCTCCCGCACTTACATTAGATTCTTTTAAAACATAGGCCGTAGGATAAGTTAATTTCGCTAGAAAATATGCTTTTGGAGAATCAATTTTAATTTGTAAGTTTCTATCATCTATGACTTTTATTCCTGATATCTCATTTGATTCACCATCCAATACTTCCTGAACTCCAATTATGTCTCCTAAATATAATTCGGCTACTGGAGATTCAGTATCTGGACTTGCTGCTCGATTGAAAGAATAAGAAAAATCATTAGCGGTCACAGGAGACCCATCTGAAAATTTTATATTATCTCTTAATTTAAAAGTATAAAGTGTACCACCCTCGCTCACATCCCAACTTTCAGCTAAATCGGGCACTATCTCTAAATCTGAGCTCAAAGTTACCAAGCCTGAAAACATTTCAACTATTAATCCAGCCGAAGTAGTGTCAGTCACTAAGTGTGGGTCAAGGGTAGGGGGATCTGACCACAATCTTTTCAAAGTTCCACCTGTGGATAAACCTGAACTTCCAGAATTATCAGAGCCTTGCAATGAAGGAGCAATGGCTTTTTGACTTTCATTAGAACTTTGAGGCTCTACTTCGCTCGAACAAGCAAATAAGAATATGGTTGTTATAATTAATAATGTGGTTAATTTTTTCATAATTTAAATTTTATAGTTTATTTTTAATTATATATTCAATTAGTTAATTTGGGACTTTATTGAAAATTTTAAAAATTCTAACAAAATATGATCTAAATCGCCATCTAAAACACTATTTACATCTGCAATTTCATATCCAGTTCTAATATCTTTAACAAGTGTGTAAGGGTGGAGAACATAACTTCTTACTTGGTTGCCCCATTCAGCAGATACAAATTCTCCTTTAAGTTCATTTTCTTTATCTTTATTTTTTTGAATCTCTAAATCAACTAGCCTAGCTTTAAGAATTTGCATTGCAATATTTTTATTTTGGGATTGAGATCTTTCATTCTGAACAGATACCACAATTGCTGAAGGTTTATGAGTTAATCTTACTGCAGATGAATTTTTCTGCACACTTTGACCACCCGCTCCACTAGCTTTAAAAGCTTCTATCTTAAGGTCATCATGATTTATTTCTACTTCAGTAGAATCTTGAAAATCTGGTATCACTTCAACTAATGCAAAACTTGTATGTCTTAAATTTGCTGAATTAAATGGTGATAATCTAACTAACCTATGAACACCTTTCTCGCCTTTTAAAAGACCAAAAGCTTTCTCGCCTCTAATTCTTATCATTGCACTTTTTATGCCAGCTTCCTCTCCAGGAGATGTAGTCAGTAAGTCAACATCAAATTTTCTCTTATCCGCCCATCTTAAATACATTCTTAGAATCATTGATGCCCAATCTTGAGCATCGACTCCTCCTGCGCCTCCACTAATCGTTATTAATGCATCAAAATTATCGTGCTCCCCAGAAAATTGAAGTTCAGTCTTTAAATCTTCAATTCCTTTTTTAATAGATTGCAAGTCTTTAATAGAGTCTTTTTCTAAAATGTTTACATCTTCTGCGCTTGCCTCTTGAGAAAGCTGAAAATAGCTCTCCAAAGAAGAATTTAGTTGGTCAATATTCTTATAAAATGATTTTTTTGAAGCAAGAATTGTCATTAATTTTGACCCCTTTTTTCCATCTTTCCATAATTCTGGAGATTGAGATTTTGCCTCAAGTAAATTTATTTCATTTTTTAATTTATCTATGTCTACCATAGAAATAATTTCAGACATAGAAATTCTTAAATCTTGAATTTTTCTTTTAAAATCAGACATTACAAGTAATCATTATACAGATGCATTATTCTACTTTTGAAATCCCGGAAATGTGCAATGCTTTTTTTATTTCACTTTTTGCCTTCTCATCTAGAATATTTAATGGGCTTCTAGGATCTCCTCCTTGATAACCCAGCAAATCCATCGCATACTTCAGCCCAGGTGCGCCTCTAGATAAAATATTCCAATCAACATCAACTAAAGAATCATTAAGTTTTTTAGATTCTGAGTAATTTCCTTCTAATCCTAGTTTCATAATCTTTATACATAGTTTAGGAGCTATATTGCCAAGCATGAAGCAGGCTCCATTTGCTCCTTCTAGTATTTGTGCTGCCATCAACATAGCATTTGGAACCCAAAATTGCTTACTTTTTGCAACAAACTTTCTTGTCATCATTTCAAATCTAACAAGATGGCTTGCTATATATCCAATTACAGCATCATGAGAGCAAAATCTGCCAATTTGATCAGGATCAGCCCCTTCAGTCGTCATTGAATTAGCAAACCCGCCTGGGGCCATTTGATGGATTATCAACACAGGTGCAGAAATCTTTTCTAGGACTTCATTAAAATATTTATCTATAGTATCCCTTCTCCTAGGTATTCTTATTCTTAGAACATCAACTCCCAATCTGATATAACTTTCAGCATCTTCAAGTGTTCCTTTGACAGATGGATTATCTATCCCGGCTATAATTAATTTCTTTTCTTTCGCTACAGAAATAACAGTCTTGCAAATATCTTTTTTTTCTTCAAAATTTAACAATTGTTCTTCGCCATTTTCTGTCCCAAGCACAAATCCTGTAAGTTCTGTATTAAGCCATTTTGTAGCATTATTTTCTAAGCCTTGATAGTCAACTTTTCCATCACTGGTAAAAGGGGTGGGACTTGGAGCAACTAAAATTGGAGATTTTATATTTTGAATGTTCATTATTCCCTGCTTTTAATTTAATATTAATTTGATACTTAAAATATCATTCTATGAAAAAAACTAATACAAATAAAATTAAAAAGTCAATTGGATATTTTAGAAAATTTTCAAGGAATCCTTCAAATCTTCAAATCTTTTTTGTTTCTATATTTATAGCCATAATTTTTTCTTTAACATTGGGCCCTATAATCTACGAAAGAGGTAAGACAGGTCTTGATGAAGTATTCCGAGTAAAAAATAGTAGAGAATTTGGTGGAGATATTGATGTTGAGGCATGGGTTTACAGTTGGATAAGGACTGGAACAATAAATATGATCAATGCCCAAGGGCCTAGCCAATGGAGAGCAGTAAGTTGGGATGAAGGGTGTTATTCTAGACGTTTTACGGAGTGGAATAGAAAATATCAAGAATCTATACAGAAAGCTTGTTATGATTTATCTGAAATTCAGAAAAAATATGAAGGTTATTGTATGTCAGTAAACAATTGTTTACTGCCAAAAGAGGCAGTTAATGAATTAAATAATGTGTTAAGTGATATGAAATATGCATTTTCTGATGCCAATTTTGTTTTGCCTTACAGACAAAATGAAGAGAACTCAATTGATTAAATCAATTAAACATAATCTGAGCAACCTAGGTGTAGGTATAGTTGTCGGTTTTGCTGATTTATTTCCAGGAATTAGTGGGGGGACTGTGCTTTTTCTTACTGGAAAATACAATGATGTGGTTTATTCAATTAATTCAATAATAAGGAAAATTACTGGAAATAAAGAGGTTTCTGCAAAAAGAATTAAATATGACTTAATCACTACATTATTAATTGGAATACTTATATCAGTATTTGTTTTCACTAAATTGGCTTCATATCTATTGGAAAATTACGCAAGCGAATCAAAAGTTTTCTTAATATCCCTAATGATTATATACAGCATTAAGCTGCTGACCGAATTAAGAAAAAAAGCAAAATTTTTAGTCTATTTGTCCTCAGGATTGATTTTAGGATTATTTTCAATATTTATTCCTAATATAGGTGGCTCAGATCCAGCTTTTTATATTGTCATATTGTCTGGATTATTGTCTTTTGGGTTCATGATATTGCCAGGAATTAGTGGCTCATCAATACTTTTAATATTAGGTACATATGAAAGCACAGTTAATTCAGTAAGCGAAATCAATATTCCCTATTTACTCTTATTCTTATTGGGAGGGATTATAGGGTTTTCAACATCCATAATTCTGATAAAAGCAATATTAGATAAATACAAAGATGAGTTCAGAATAATTATTTCTGGGCTTATTGTTGGAGCTAGTATCGGATTACTATATGATCTTCCAAAAAATTCATATTCAGATTTATCTTTGTACTTAATATTCATTATAGGAGCTATATCAGCTTGGATTATAATTAAATTAGCAAGCTATTTTGCAAGAAATAAAAATGAGCAAAATTAAATACCTCTTTATACTTTTTATGATAATGATTGGTTGTGGCTCCGAAAATGCTGAATTCATTGAAATTAAACAGTTTAGTAATAATGAAAGAATTTTGAATATTGTTAATTTCCAAGACAAGGGATTTAAAGTGTCAAAAAAATATGATGTCTCTAAGCTCGAAAATGCTGAAAGTGCTTTTTTTGGATGGATGAAAGATGGTTCAAATAATACATATGATTACGAATTGAGATTTTACGACACCCACGACAATGCAAAAAAATCTATAAAATTAATAGAGGAAGTTATAGGAGAAGATGCGGTCCTTGCATCAAGAGATGTGACGTGGAAAGAAGGTAATTCAGATAGAAGAGTAAACAGGCGGGGGGCTGGGGCTGGGCCAGGGTCTGCTAAAGCAAAATATTTACATTATATTATCTACGGAAACACTGTAATTTTATGCGAAGGACTAAGCGTAGAAGAATCAAAGAGATTGTGTACAAATATTATAAATAGAATTATTCAATAGTAGGTTTTTCTATTCTATTATTATAATTAATTTTCTCAAACCAATTACCGACTTGCAGAACACCAAAATCTTTATTAAATCTTCCTGTGAACATTAACCCTACAGGCATTCCTGTGCTTGAAAAGCCTGCCAGAGTGCTAAGAGATGGCTGTCTAGTAACATTAAATATACTTGTAAAACTAGGAATTCTTCCGCCTACAACCTCTTTTGAAGCCGATAAATTTTCTTTTGAATATTCTTCTATTAGGCCTGGTAGCTCAGGAGTTGTAGGGCAAGCAAGAATATCAAAATTATTAAATTCATCATTCATTTTTCTCTGAATGTAACTCATCACTCTCAAAGAACTTAAATAATCATTAATTGATAATCCTTCACCAGAAACCAATCTACTAATAACCTCATAAGTATAATCTTCGTAATTTGAAATTAAATAATCCTTGTGTACGCTAATTGCTTCAGCCAGAGTTATAACAACATTAACCGGCCTTGCAATGGATAACCATGATAAATCGACATTAATAATTTCAGCTCCATTAGATTTCATAAGTTCAACAGAATCATTGAAAACTTTTCTAACTTCATCATCCATTTCAGAGAAATAGTCATCATTTGGAATTCCAATTCTTAATCTTACAGGTAATAAACTATCAAAATTATCCAGCATAGATGTACTAAAACCTCTGTAAGGATCTTGATCATCAGGATTTTGATTTTTACATACTTCTTCCACAAATATCGAGCAATCCTTTGAATTTTTTCCTAATGGGCCTACAGTGTCTAATGTCCAAGAAAGAGGAAAAACTCCTTTAGTTGAGAGCTTATTATAAGATGGCTTAAATCCAGTTACCCCACAAAAAGAAGCAGGCATTCTAATTGAGCCTCCAGTATCACTACCTATTGCAATAGGCACTAAATCTGCAGATACTGCCGCCGCAGATCCGCTGCTTGATCCGCCTGGTATTTTATTAAGATCCCAAGGGTTCTTAGTCTGCTTAGAATTTGAATTAATCCCATGGGGCCCAAAAGCAAATTCTACTAATTCTGTCTTGCCAATAATTATTGCCCCTGATGATTCAAGAGCATTAACAATTTCTGCAGAGCTTTTTGCAATATTTGAAGATAATATCTTAGATCCAGCTGTGGTTATCTTCGATTTCACATCAACTAAATCTTTAACGGCTACCGGAATACCATGAAGAGGGCCTTTATACTCTCCTCTAGATATCTCTTGCTCAGAAATCTTTGCTTTTTCCTCCCAGTTATCAAAAATCTCTATAAATGAATTTATCTTGCTGTCTAATTTATTAATTCGCTCACTATAAAAAGAAAATAAATCTACAGGGGACAATTCTTTTTTAAATATAAGATCAGAAATTTCTGATACAGAAAGATTTGCAAGACTACTCATTGGAAAATTTTAAAGGGTTTAATTGCGCTAAATCTTCTACTATCTCAACTCCTCTAATCTTTTTTACTGCCTCTTCAAGTTCTCTTACTCTAGTCATGGCAATTTCTAAATCGTGATCATCTAGGTCATATTTCTTCTTTAATAAATTAACTATTTCAGTATTCATTATTTCCTTATTAAATCAAAGCTTGTAAGTCAACATAATATAAATCTATACTTAATCTTAATGCTTATTTCAGAATTTTTACACAACATGACAAACAAGGCTTTAGAAGACCTTCTAAAAGCTCAAGGGATAGACATAAATAATTCCCCTGATTTTATTATAGAAAAGCCAAAAAATTCTGATTTTGGAGATTTTGCTACAAGTTTACCTCTTCAATTACCAAAATTACTATCTAGTAATCCTATAGATATTGCAGAAAAGTTAGTTAATTTACTTCCAGATTGCGAAGAAATTGAACAACTGTCTATAGCTAAGCCTGGGTTTATTAATTTTTCACTAAGCAAAAATTGGATAAATAATGAAATAAAAATGATCCTGCTCGAAGGAAAAGATTACGGAAGACCAACTGAGTCAAAAGACTTGAAGATACAAGTTGAATTTGTAAGCGTCAATCCAACAGGAAGGCTTCATCTAGGTCATATAAGAGGGGCTGTTATAGGAAGTACAATTGCTAATTTATTAGAAAATCAAAAGTTTAACGTAGAAAGAGAATATTATGTAAATGATGCTGGAAACCAAATGCAAATTTTTGGTAATTCAATAATTGAGAGAATCAAAGAAACTAATGGAGTAGATTTCAATATGACAGAAGATCATTATAGAGGAGAAGATATTATTGAAATTGCTAAAGAATTAGCTCCTAAATACAAGGATAATGATTTAGAAAATGTTGAAGATAGTATTTTCAATGAAATAAAGAATAAGGCAA
>JAYZIQ010000009.1:0-6321 GCA_036165455.1 Chloroflexota bacterium
GTCATATGTTGAAGGAGCCATACCAGGAGAAGAAAAGTGGGAGCTAAAGGACATATTGTCATTAAAAGAGAAAGTAGAAAGTTATGGATGTAAAATTGAAGCATTTGAGAATGTTCCTACTAGATTTTATGATCATGTTATGCTCGGTGGCCCAAAGAGAGATGAGCAAATAGAAAACATGATTTATACAATAAGGAATATTGCTAGGGCAGGAGTCTCTATATTTGGTTATAACTGGATGCCTTCAAGAGTTTGGAGGACAGAAAGAGAGATGCCTATTAGAGGTGGAGCTAAAGCAACAGCATTTGACTACAAGGTGGTAGAAGAAGGATTAGAAAATGGATCAATAGTTGACGAAAAACCTTCTTTAGCTCACGGAAGAATATATGAAGATGATGAGATGTGGGAAAATCTTGAGTATTGGATAAAAATAATAACTCCTATCGCTGAAGAAGAGGGCATCAGATTAGGAATTCATCCTTGTGATCCTCCGGTGCCAAAATTAGGAGGAGCTGCAATGCTATTTAGGAGTTTTGAAGCTTATAAAAGATTAATAGAAATTTATCCATCTGATAGTAATGCAATCGAATTTTGCCAAGGCACTTTTTCTGAAATGAATGAGGATATTTATGAAATGATTAGATATTTTGGAGAAAGAGACAAGATTTTATATGTGCATTTTAGAAATGTATCAAGCCAAGTTCCTAAATTTCATGAGGAATTCATAAATACAGGATACGTAGATATGCTCAAAGCTATGGAGATTTATCATGATGTTGGCTTTAAAGGTGTTTTTGTGGATGATCATGTGCCAGTAGGTGTAAACGATACAACATGGGGCCACAGAGGAAGAGCCTTTGCAAATGGATATATTCAGGCAACAATTGATTCGGTGAAAAGAAATGCAAACAAATAATTTAGTGCAAAGATTAGAAAAATGCTATACAGGAGCCGTTTATGACGTTCTTAGGGAAAGAGGGAATAAAAACACCATACTTCCTCATAAAATTAAATCTATTGATCCGTCTAAAAAATTAGCAGGAGAAATATGGACTTGCAGTGGAGAAATTGATGAGACTCTAGACAAAGATACAACAATGCTGAGTTGGACAGAAATGCTTAGCAAGGCTCCTTCAGGTTCAGTTGTAATGTGCCAGCCTAATGATGGGACAATTGCTCATATGGGTGAATTATCAGCAGAAACATTAAAATATAGAGGAGTAAAAGGATATATAGTTGACGGCGGATGTCGAGATGTAGATTTCATACTGAAATTAGGATTCCCTGTTTTTTGCAAATATTTTACTCCTTCTGACGTAGTGTGCAGATGGAAAATTACGTCTTTAGGAGAACCAATTAAAATAGGAGATTTGATAATAAATTCTGGAGATTACGTTTTAGGAGATATAGACGGGGTAGTGGTTATTCCAAGAGAGATTGCTTCAGAGGTAATTTCTGAAACGGAAGAATATATAAATACCGAAAGCGCGCTAAGAAAAGACATATTATCAGGCGTTGACCCTCAAGAAGCGTATCTTAAATATAGAGTATTTTAATTAAAATTTTGTTCTATATTCAGGTTTTCCTTGGATATCTAATTTAACCCTAAATAGGTCTCCACCTCTGTATGCATTAAAGTCATATCCTTTTGGCTCAATTCCAGTGGCTTCTTCTGCTGTGCTCCCTGATCCCCACCCAGCACTACTGACGTAAAGCTCGTTCAAGTCAGGACCGCCAAACATTGGGCACGAAGTTTGAGTGGCAGGGAAGTATATCTCTCTTTCTAATTTTCCGTCAGGATCAAATCTCATGACTTTTGATCCCCACCAAATAGCGGACCATATGAACCCTTCAGAATCTACAGTCATTCCATCTGTTATTCCTTCGGCATCATCATTAATTTTGACTAAAACTTTTTTATTAGATAGGTCCTTAGTTGCACTATTGTAGTCCCATTGATATATAGTTTTCGCAAGGGTGTCAGTATTATAGAATTTAGTTTCATCTGGTGAGAACCCCATTCCATTACATAAAGTTATGCCTTCATCTAATATATCAATTGACGAGTCAGTGTTTACTCTGAATAGTATGTCGCTTTGCCAATCAGATGCATCAGTTCCGCAGTAAAAACTTCCGTCTGGGCCTGAAGTAGCATCATTTATCTTAATCGCAGTATCACTACCTTCAAAATTTCCAGTTTTGATCCATTTATAGTCATCATCAGAGTTCCAAAGCATGACTCCTTCCCATGTGCCCAGGATTAGACCTCCTCCTTCATTGAATCTATATCCACCCACTTCTACTCCGTCATGAATTATTGTATTTGATCCAGTTTCTGGATCGTATTTAAAGAGTTTTCCTCCCTGTATATCTGTCCAGTAAAGCTTTTTTTCTTCGGGGTTCCATACAGGCCCTTCTCCTACAATTGCACCTGGAGAGGCTAATTTTTCAATGTGATATTCCATGACACTCCTTAACTAATTAGATATGTTTAACTATATTATCAGGATATATTTATATCGTGTATACTTTGAAAAAAATTATTAAAAGAGGTTAATTTATGGGTACTCATGATAATAAAGTAGCAATAGTAACTGGAGGAGCTCAAGGCATTGGAAGAGGTATTGTTGATGTACTATCTTCAGAAGGAGCAAAAGTATGTATAGCTGATATTTCAGAAGAGCATGGGCAAGAAGCTGCAAATTCAATAAATAGTAATGGTGGCTCTGCGATATTTGTAGCGGGTAATTTTGAAAAATCTGATGTCCCAGAGAAAGTTGTTAATGAATGTGTAAGTGCTTTCGGGGGAGTAGATATTCTTGTTAATAATGTAGGAATACAACCACTAACTTCATATAAAAATGTTGAGGACACTTCTGAAGAATTATGGGACTCAATTATAAATGTAAATTTAAAGAGTTATTTTTTAATGTCTAAATATTCTATTCCTCATATGAAAAATAATAATGGGGGCTCGATAGTAAATATTGCTAGTGTGCAAGGATTGCAGTCCATGAAGTTAGTGCCTCCTTATGCAGCTAGTAAGGGTGGAGTCCTTTCTCTTACAAGGCAGATGTCTCTTGATTATGCCTCAGAAAATATAAGAGTAACTGCCATTTGTCCGGGTACTTTTAATACCCCTATGGTAACAAACTCAATTGGCCCAGAAACTGACTTTGATCAAGCGATCAAAGGGTTTGGTGAAGCTCATCCTATTGGAAGGATTGGCGAACCTGAAGAGATCGGCCATGCAGTTTCTTTTTTGAGTAGTAAAAAAGCAGGATTTATAACAGGAGAATATTTAGTTGTTGATGGTGGAATGATGGCTCAAGGAGCATGGGATACTGGAGATCAAGGCTAATAATTAAGGATTTAATGCATCTTTAAATGAGTAACAGAGATTTAAGGATTCTTCATTACTCAATCCTTCGCATAGAATTATCAAGTTTCCCATAATTAAATAACCTCCAAAGCGCGGAGTTTGGTCGCACCCTGCCTCTGAATTGCCTGCCCTAGGAACGCATTTTCTTCTATCTTTAGCTCCTTCTTTCCACATCACATCATCTCCGCTAACTATAGCGTCTTTGCCAGATACACTTAAGGCAAATTTTTCTCCAAAGTCTATTGCATCTTGGTGAGAATTATATTCTCTAATTTCTATATCCTTTTTATTATAAATTGCTCTAGATACTGCATTAGCTCTAGGTAATTCAGATACTTTATATGTTTTTCCAAGTTTAAATTTTGGAATTGATATATCAGAAATTGTAGTTTTATAAGAAGGATTAACAATTTTTTCTAAAGGCAAATTATCAGACTCTTCGCTCATACATGAAAGCAATATTAAGTATGACAACAAAATAAATATAATAAATTTTGCACGATTAATTACTCGGTAAATCTTGATGGCTCTCTCCATTTATTGTTTTCCATAGATTCTCCACCAATTTCTGCTGAAACTTCTTTGAATAACTCTGTTATGGGGTTGTAGGTAATTATTTTGTCTTTATATGAAGCCAAGTCTGAAGAACCTTCACTTAATGATACTACTGCGAGTCTCATTCCATATCTTGTTAATTTCATTAAACTATTATCACCGTAATTTAGAACCCATATATGACCTTCTCCATGAAAATTTGAAAAAAGTATTTGAATCGGAGTATCTCCTACTCTGTATTTCTTCAATTCTTCCCCATCTAGAGTTATTCTTGATACTGTTTTATCTCTCGAGTTTGATGTCCATACATATTTGCCGTCATAAAGAATATCAAGTGGCCAACCACCAATTTGATAAACTTCACCAATTTCACCTGACTTATTCATCCAGCTTAAAGAGTCATCTTCGGTGCTTATAAACCAAATATTGTTTTCAACAAATGCAATCTTAGTAGGCCTAGATGAAACATCATATTCTGCAACAAAAGATCCTTCGGTTGTATATTTGGATATTGATCTTTCTTTTGGATCTGAAACCCAGATAAAATTGCCGTCAAACTTCATATCTGAAAGCTCTCCATCAATTTTAATTGACTTTTTTTCTTCTCCATTAGGATCTATAAGGACAATTCTTTGCTCATCTCTTACTGAAAGCCATATCGTATCTTCAATAATTAACGAAGGATATGGCGAGGAGAAGAAGCCTTGTTCAGTTGTAACTATATGTGGAAGCGATTCTATTTCACTTAAGCTGTAATATTTTTCATTTATAGGTTTAGGTTCCTCAAGTTGGCCTTCTTTATTAGATATCTTCCATAATTTAGGAGCAGTTGAATCAATAACCCATAAATTTTCTCCATCATATTCCATGGCCCAAGGCCCACCGTCTAATGTAACCTCTCCTTCTACTTTTCCATTCAAATCTAGCCTAGACAATTTCTTTTCATCAAAACTTACTACCCATAAATTTTCTCCGTCAAACAATACTTGTCTTGGTCCGTTTGGTACAGGATGCACGCTTTCTATTTCGCCTTCGTTATCAATCAGTGCGATGCTGTCCTCATCTACTAAAACTACCCATAAATTTTCTCCATCATATTCCAAAGAAACCGGGTCAAATCCAGGCATTATAGTTTGAATTACTTCACCCTTAAGATTTAACCTTTCAACTGTATTTTCAAAATAATTAGCTACCCATAAATTTTCTCCATCAAATTCCATAGCATAAGGACCAGGCATCTCACCTCCTCCTACTGGATATTCTGCTAATGTTTCACCTGTATCCCTAGATATTTTAGAAATAAAATTAGACATTCCATTTGCAACCCAAATATCTTCTCCATCTCTAAAGATACCGCCCGGAGACTCGCCTGTGTCATATACTCCAATTATTTCCCCGTCTAAACTTAACTTACTCACGATTGGCTCTGTGAAATGTGCAACCCACATATATTCTCCATCAAAAGTTAGTTTTATTGGCTCCCCCTGAACTTTAAATGTGCCTATAGTTTTCCCTTCTAAATCTACTTTAGAAACTATTGAATCTTCATAGTGAGCTATCCATATATGACTTCCATCAAATTCAATATCCACTGACCTTCCTTTTATTGCATAAGGAGTAGCTTTGACTTCATTATTTATTTCTGGTTTAGAAACTTCCTCTTTCGGTTCAGTTTTTATTGGTTTTTCGGACTGAACTACTTCACTTTCGCTGGAAGAACATGAAAACGCTAAAAAAGAAATTAATACAAATGCAACCATTAAGTTATTTTTTTTGAACATAAAGCCTTCTGTGTATTTTGGGTATTGTTAAGAATTTTTGATAAACTAATTATATATATTCTAACACGAACAATCACTTAGTTTAACTAAATTAAGCAATAAAAAAATTTTAATGGGAGAAATAGAATGAAGAAAACAATTAATTTATTTTTATTAATTTTTGTCTCCTTAGCTTTAATATCTTGCGGAGGAAACTCGGACTCAACTTTGGAAGACACTTCTAGTGCATCTGTTATTTTTGAGCAAATTGAGGATAGTGAAAAAAGTTATTCATTAGAGGATTTTATAGCTATTGGGTATAAAAAAGGTAAGTCTGTTAAAGAGGATAAGCTTATGGATGGAATGATAAATGCATATTGGGGTTTTTGGAAAGTGCCCTATAAGGATTGGTCAGGAAAAGACATGATTGATTACGAATTAAGATTTTATAATTCTCACGCAGATGCAATAGATATAGGGGAAAGCTCTGCTGATCTAAGAACCGGAGATAATGCGCAAATTAGAAAGAAGAGCACAAGTGACCCTACAGCTGTGCACCCCATAGGTGCAGATTGGCCTGAACTTTTGAAAGAAGCCAGAGAATGCCAAGGTGATGGTGGCCAC
>JAYZIQ010000010.1:0-6421 GCA_036165455.1 Chloroflexota bacterium
ACTAGAAAAAAAATTTATTGACGCAATTTTAAAATCTAAAAAAGAAAGAACTACAATAGGGGGAGTATTTCAAGTGATTGCATTTAACTTACCTGTTGGCCTGGGGAGCTTTTCCCAATGGGATAGAAAACTAGATGGAAAAATTGCCCAAGCTATGATGAGCATCAATGCTGTGAAAGGCGTAGAGATAGGAAATGGATTTAAAAATACAAAAAAACCAGGAAAGGATGTCCAGGATGTTATTGTTCCTGATAAAAAAGATAAAAGGAATTTTAAGCATCTCACAAACCATGCAGGTGGCCTCGAAGGTGGAGTAACAAATGGAGAGCCAATAATAGTTAATGTTGCTATTAAACCAATTGCAACTATGACTAACCCGCTCCCTTCAGTTGATATAAACACAGGAGAGGTAGTTGATGCCCAGTACAATAGAAGCGACATATGCCAAGTGCCTCCAGCATGCGTTATAGGTGAAGCTATGCTAGCTATTTCGCTTACAGATGTTATATTAGAAAAATTTGGAGGGGATCATATTGATGAAATAATATCCAACGTTTCTAATTACACCAACACACACAATGAGTTTGGCGGAAAATAATATCGAATATAATCGAATTTTTCTGGTCGGGCAATCAGGCTCAGGCAAAACTTCCTGCGGGAAAGCATTATCAGATTTAATTAATTGGAAATTTATTGATACAGATGAAGAATTAATATTAAAGCATGGAAAATCCATAGATGACATTTTTAAGGAAAGGGGAGAGGAATTTTTTAGGTCTGAAGAATTAATGATTACTAAAGAATTAATTAAAAAAGACAAAATAGTTATTTCAACTGGGGGGGGACTGCCTGAAATTCAAAATATAATGGGGTTAATGAATCATTTCGGGGCAACATTTTGGCTGAAAACTAGTCCGGCAGAAATAGAGATCAGGCTAATAAAATCTAATAAGAGCCACAGGCCTCTTTTATTTAATAACAACCTAAGCTTAATTGAAAATTTAGAACAACAAGCAAAAAAAAGATATTCTTTGTATTCAAGAGCATCATTTCATATTGATACAGACAATAAGAACATAAAAGATGTTGCTCTAGAAATAAAAAACATAATTTATATTAAACATGAATAATTCTACAATTGCAGGCCAAATTAAATCTCAACAGGGTGACTATAGCATTCACGTTGGCGAAGGTATATTGGATAAAATATACAACCTTTCAAAAAATGAAATTAGTAATTCAAGAGTATTTCTAATATCTGATATAAAAGTATTTTCAGGGCTTGGGACAAATATAATTAAAACTTTTGAATCTAACTCAATAAAGGTCGAGTCTCTTTCTGTAGAATTAAATGAATCCAAAAAAAACTTATCCAGCGTGGATAAGATTTATCAGTGGCTCCATGAAAAAGGAGCCGAAAGGTCTGACATTATTTTTTCTCTTGGAGGAGGCGTCACAACAGATCTTGTAGGCTATGCAGCTGCTACATGGCTAAGGGGAGTCAAGCTAATCCATATTCCAACCACTTTAGCTTCAATGGTTGATGCTTCAATAGGAGGTAAAACAGCGGTAAATTTAAAGCAAGGTAAAAATCTTGTAGGAGCTTTTCACCAGCCAAAATTAATAATTATGGATACCAAAAGCCTCTCTACTTTAAAGCAAAGAGAGATGAATTCTGGGTGGGCAGAAGCCTTAAAACATTCTTTTTTGTTTGACAAAGATCTGTTTAATATATTCAAAAAAAATCCTAGTAAATTAATTGATAGAGATGAGCCTTTTTTTACTGAGGCCATTAAGAGAAGTGTTGAAATTAAAGCTGAAATTGTATCTAAAGATGAATATGAGACAGGCAAGGACAGGATTAGGTTAAATTTTGGTCATACTATTGGGCATGCGCTTGAATCAGCTACATCATACAGTAATTTGCTGCATGGAGAAGCTGTTAGCATAGGAATGGTAGTAGCGGCAAATATATCGTCAGCACTATCCTATTGCGAAGAAAATTTAGTGGTCGAAATAAAAAATATTCTAGAGTCGTACAATCTGCCAATAAGAATCCCCGAAAACATAGATCTAGACAATCTTTATGCTATTGCTAAATCAGATAAAAAAGTAAGAGCTGGAAAAATAAATTGGGTTCTACTAAAAGAAATAGGCGAATCAAAGATTGTTGATGACGTTCCTGATCAAGTCGTCATAGATTCTCTCAGGTCTAGTCAATAGATCCGCCTGCAACAGCAGGCACTATGCTTAATTCATCATTGTCATTGACTGAAGTATTTATACCGTCAAGATATCTTATATCTTCGCTATCAATGAAAATATTCACATATTTATGTAATTGATTCTCATTATCGAGAACTTTACTTAAAATTCCAGGATATAAATTATTCAATGCTAAAATTACATTTTCAACAGAAGAGCTTTCGCCATTAAGCTCTATATTAACTTTTCTTTCCTCGTTAGTTAGATTTCTCAAAGGTGAGGGTATAATAACTATTACATTCATTTTTTACATAATGTTTAATTGAACAAAGATATTATACACAACATGAGTATTATAGAAAGACTATCAAGCAACCCAATATTATTAACAGATTTAGATGGAACTGTTCTATACAATGGCTCAATGCCAGAAGAATTGAAAAAATTAAGTAATAAACTTAAAAACATTGGCATTCACTTTACGTTCGCAACTGGAAGAAGTAAACTTCCTGCCTTAAACTATGCCAGGCAGTTAAATATAGACATACCAATTATTTGTTCTGGTGGAGCAATAATGACAGATATTGAGACAGGGATCGATATATATAGACATGAAATAAATAAAAAAATTTCAATTCAAATTATTGAAAATTTAAACCCAAAAATCAACATAGCTATTTATAGCGATGACCAGATCTATGCGTATAAAAAATTTAAATGGATTGAAGATTACTGCAAAAGACAAAAAATAAAACTTAATCGAGTTGATGATCTAATAAAAATACCAAATAAAATTGTAATTCTATTGATAGGCGATGAGGAAGAAATTGATAGCACTTATAAAAATTTGAAACAAAATTATAGTAACTTAGAAATAAATAATGTTTTTCCTAATATGTGCGAGATTTCATCTGGCAGAGGGAGTAAAATAAATGCTGCTATAGACCTAGTAAAATTACTAAACTTGACCAAAGACGACTTATTCTATTTTGGAGATGGTCCCGCAGATTTAAACCTTATCAAATATGCTAAATATGGATTTACGGTAAAAGGCAGTTTTGCCTCTAAAATGATGCCTGAAGTAAATTCAATCGAGGCTCCTAATAAGCTAGGATTTGTCAATTATATCAATTCAATAATCTAGAATTTTTTAATTGCTTATTTATTTTTTTTGCTATTCCTGGGCCTTCATAAATTAAAGCTGTATATACTTGAATAGCATCTGCGCCAGATTCTAATAATTTCTTAGCATCATTAAAGTTCGATACACCTCCCGAACAAATAATTGGTATATTAAATTTTGGCCTTAGATGATTCAACAAAAGCAATGTTGTATCAAAAAGTGGTTTTCCGCTTTTTCCTCCACTCCCAACCTTCAACCTGTCATCATTAATTGGCCTTGTATTAGCAAGAACAACACCTGATTTTTTATACATTGAAACTACCCTTAGTATATCTTCGTAAACCACTAATTCATCTAAGTGAACAGGTAAATCAAAAATTCTTGGCAATTTAATTAGAACTGGAGCATCTGTTATATTACGAGCTTTAGAAATAATAGAATTAACTGATTCGGGATTAATAAATTTCTTTAAATCCTTGGTATTGGGGCTTGAAATATTTATTTCAAAACCAAAGCAATAACCATTAAAATAAGATATATTTTCTATAATTTCGTCTTCATTAGATCCAGACACAGATACAATTATTCGATCTTTAAAGTTTTTTAGTTTTTTTAATCTTTTGAGAATTACCTCAGAGCCATCACTAGGAAAAGAAAGGGAATTAATGAGCGCTTTTTCATTAATCAGCCTTATTAACCTAGGCTTCAGATTTCCTTTCCTAGGGTCTTTCATAACAGTCCCTACGACTGAAAACCCAAACCCCATGTTTAAATATTTATCACTAGATTTGCAATTCTTATCTAGGCCGGCTGCCACTCCAATTGGACTAGGAAACTTTTTTCCAAATAAAGTTATTTCAGTTAACTTATTGAATTTATTCTTAAACAAAAAATTTGGAGTAAAATAAAGAAAATTTTCTACAATAACGTGCGCCATTTCTGGGGGGAAAAGAAATAACATCTTCTTTATTAAATATTTATAACTCAGATCTAAAAGCATAGTAATTGCAATTTTATAATAAAAACATTAAATTCATTTTGTCACATGAAATCTTTCTTATCATCATTTCAATATTCTGATTATAGAATTCTATGGATAACAAGCGTTACTCTTATCTTGGCCATTCAGATGGCGATGCCATCTAGGGCGTTACTCACAGATGACTTAACCAATAGCGCATTTATCTCTGGAATTGTGAGTATGGGTTTTGCTCCGGCATTGCTAATGTTTTCTATACTAGGAGGAGTAATAGGCGATAAATTTGAGAACAGGCGAATAATGCAAATTGTTCAAATTGGATTTTTTCTTTCCTCATTATCCACCTGGATTTTAATTGAATTAGGCGCTATAAATTGGTATTTCTTATTTTTTGTTTCTTTAGTTCAAGGTGCGCTCTTTTCATTTCAACTTCCAGCAAGATATTCTTTCATACCAAAAATTGTACCTGAAGAAAGTGTAAGTAATGGCATAGCTTTGTTGTCATCTGGAATGGCTTTAGTTACTATTTTTTCTGGCTCTGCAGTGGGGTATCTATATGGAAAATATGGCCCCGGAAATGTATTTTTAATCATATCAGCTATTCAGTTTTCTGCTCTTATTTTGACATTATTTCTCCCTCAAACAGAAAAAAGTGACTCAGTTTCAGGAAGTTATTTTTCTGAGATGAAAAAGTCTTTTAATTATCTAATTAGTAATAAGATGGTTATGGCTATCTTAATTTCTTCATTGGTTGTAAGTATGATAGCTATGCCAGTAAGATTGCAACTACCAATAATTGCCAGAAGGTTATATATGGTGTCTCCTCAAGAAATAGGTTTAATGTTAACCTTAGCTGGTGTTGGCGCAGTAATTGGGACCTTATTAATTTCATCCTTAAAAAAGGGGCAATTAAGATTTGCTGTTTTTCTGTTTTCTGCTTTTGGCTTAGGTTTTTGTACTTTAGCATTTGGGTTAGCTCCTGAATATTTAATAGGATTAATTATTGTTGTTTTTTTTGGTGCATTTGAACAAATAAGAATGGCTTTAAGTAATGTGCTTACTATGGAGTACACAGACAGCAAATATCGGGCAAGGATGATGGGGTTTTTCATGTTAAATTTTGCCTCTATTCCACTTGGAGCATTACCAATTGGATACGGAATTGATAAAATTGGTGCTGTAAATACATTAATATTTGATGGAATAGCGCTAATTAGCATCCTATTAATTTTGGTGCTTATATCTACTTCTTTCAGAAAAATAAAATAATGGCTTTAGAAAAAATAAAAATAATTTCAAATTTTATTAAGTTTGAGCACTCACTATTTGCATTGCCGTTTGCACTTAGTGCATATCTTTTAGTGATCAAGCATAATCAATTTAGCTTTCTAAAACTATTATTAATTGTGATTGCTTTGCTATCTGCCAGGACGTACGGTATGGCTATTAATCGGATAATAGATAGAGATATTGACTCAAAAAATCTTAGGACTATGTCTAGAGAGCTAGTAACAAAAAAAATAAGCTCTAAAGATGCATATCTAATTTCATTATTTTCTTTAATTATCTTTTACGCATCCTTAATGGGCTTCAACAGGATTGTTTTTTTGTTGTCTCCTATTGTTATTGCTGTTTTTACTATTTACCCATTTACGAAAAGATTTACATATCTATGTCACCATTTTCTTGGATTGGTATATCTAATCGCTCCTCCAGCTGTTGAAATAGCCTTAACCGGAAGTTTTTCTATGTCTATATTTATTCTAGGTTTATCAGGGTTTTTTTGGGTATCAGGATTCGATATAATTTATGCAATTCTAGATATAGAATTTGATAAAAAGAATAATATTTTTTCTATCCCTTCAAAATTAGGTATCAATAAATCAAAAATCATATCATGGGCCTCACATTTAATAACAATAATTCTCATATGCTCAATTGGTTTTGTTGAAAATCTGGGGCTAATTTATTGGATTGGTTGTACAATATTGTTTGGATTATTTATTAAGGAGCATTTTTTGATTCTAAAAATAGATAAAAATAATATAAATAAAGCTTTTTTTAATATGAATGCACAAATATCTATTGTGCTTCTTTTAATGTTCGCTTTAAGC
>JAYZIQ010000011.1:0-14042 GCA_036165455.1 Chloroflexota bacterium
GAATAAACTAAATCGTTTGCAGGGAATATTTTATTTGCTAAATTATTGAGATTACTGAATTCCCCTTTACTTGATTCTAAAGAAGTTTTTAAATTGTCGCATAGTTTTAGAAATTCACTTATTTCAATTAATTCATTTGTTTCTAGAACATGCCCATCTTTGATTTTTACTTCTAAAGGAAGAACATTGTTTATATTTGAAAATTCAATTTGATCTTCTTTTTCAAGGAATTCTCTAGCCTCTTGAGTTTTTTGGTGCATTTCCTCAATTTTTTTCATATTAAATTCAGGATATAAATTTCGAGCTATATTCTTAGATATGTAGAAAGTACATAATGTGCTAAGGTTTTCTTTTATAAAACCAAATTCAAGTTTTTCTATATAATTATTATTCATGTAGATATTTTATTACTATTAATGTTATGAGTCAGGAATTATGGAAAAGTTATTTCGAGACTGGACTGGAAAGTGCTAAGGCAGGTCTAGTTGAAACTGCTGTGGACTATTTTGAGTGGGCAGCAAAAATTAAACCAGATAATCCTGAAATTTACTATAATTTGGGCGTATCTTATATGACTCTTGGAAAAATGAAAGATTCTATTGATTCTTTTACCAAAACTATAAATCTTGATGGGGATAATTCAGATGCATTTGCTAATAGAGCTATATGTCACGCATATATTGATAATGAATCAAAGTGCGACCAAGATATTCAAATTGCTGTGAGCAAAGGAGCAATTGAGAAAGGAATTAGAGAAGCAGTGAGAATGATAAAAGAAAAAAAAGAAAAAGAAAAAAAGAAAAAAAATTAACTCAATAATTTATTTAATTCTTTAATTCTTAAGACATTCCTTACTTTTTCAAACCCTGAGTGAATAGATTTGATTGAATCTTTATCTAAATTAGAAAAATTTATATGTTCTAATAAAAATGCAGACTCAGCTTTAGATAATTCAGTGTATTCACTGTGCCTAATTAAATATTCTTCAGGTATTCCAGATAAGTTCATTTCTTTTAGGTTAGTCAGCAGTTGAATATCCAAAGAATCTATAAAATAAATATTTTTTTGCGTGCTTTTTGCTGTCACTAGACCAATTTTTATTATTTGTTTTATCCAATTTTCATTCATTGATAGTGCTTCAGATAATTTTTTTATACTCCCTGTAAATGATGTATATTTTGGAGCTTTCGTTTTCTTATCTAATGATTGCTTAATCATTTTCATAGGTAAGCCTTTAGATTTTAACTCTTTTATTTCTATAAGCTCATTTATGGTTTTTTGAGAAAAAAATGCTCTAGTTTTAGCAGTTTTTTTAGGAGGGGTAATAAAATTACTCCTAATATAGTAATTAATTGCTGAAGTTGAAATACCAGTTTTTGAGGAAACTTCACTTATTGAGAATTTATATTCTTTTTCCATTGAATTTCTTGTTTAATAATAAATCCATATTATTCCCATTTAAAGGTGAATGCACATATTGAAAATGCTATTGCAAGCCACAATATAGTTATTCCTAGTTGAGGTAGAGTAGTTAGGGTGCTATTTCCATAAAGCGCAGATAATCTAATTCCTTGAGCTAAATGAGTTAATGGCAAAATATTGCTTATATAACCAACAAATTTGGGCAAGAAGTCTATTGGGAAAAACACCCCTGATAAGAAAAGCATAGGAAAAGTTACTAAGTTTGCTAGTGCGGGCGCACTATCTTCACTAGGTGCTAAACTTGAAATAGCCAACCCTATAGATAAAAATAAGATCCCTCCTAAGAGAGATAATAGCAATATATTTATCCAAGCCATTATACTTCACTGTCCTATTGAGACCCCTAAAATGAAAACCCCCATAATTAGAAGAAGAAAAGTTTGCAAAATTATTATAGTCACTCTTGAAATCAAATGGCCGACTATAAAATGAGATGGTGATATAGGAGTTGCTTGAAGTCTTCTTAGCACACCTTGGTTTTTGTAGCTCAGGAGGGTAAATACAACAGAAAAGATGCCATTCTGCATTATTGCCATAGCAGCAATTCCTGGAATTATAAACCCTTTATAGCCCTGATAATTTATATCAGCAATATTAGACTTTATATTAGATAGTTCTTCTAATGAATTCGCATCTCCTATCATTACAGAATTTATTAGATTGCTTACAACTTCTTTTTCGGCAAAATCACCTTTTCTCGTGGTGATAATTATTTCACTTTCTGCATTATTATTGGATGAATTTATTGTTAAATATGAAGCAATACTACCTTTTGTTAATAATTCTATAGCTTCATTTTCTGAATAAATAAGTTGAATTTCTGTACTTTTTGATTTTTTGAGCTTATCAGTTATTAATCTAGAATTATCTGTATTTGCATAATCAATTAATCCTACATTTGGAGCGCTATATCCTAATATATTCGCATTTCCAAAAACAAGCATAGTCACTACAGGAAAAAATAGTGACCAGAATATAGAACTTTTCCTTCTAAAAAACATTTTACTTGCGGCGATTGTAAAACTTAAATAAATCTTCATTAGTCTTCTCTTAAACTTTTGCCTGTTAAATCAATAAAAACATCTTCAAGGGTAGCCTCTCTAATCTTTTTTGATGACTTGAAGCCTGAACTTGTTAATTCATCAATTAAATTAGATGGAGAATTTATTTTAATTATTTTTCCTTCATCTATAATTGCCACTCGATCGCATAATTCCTCAGCCTCTTCCATATAATGAGTAGTTAAAACTACCGTCTTTCCTTCTTCTTGAAAAGACTTAATCAATTCCCATAAATTTCTTCTAGCCTGAGGATCTAGGCCAGTGGTTGGTTCATCGAAAAACAATACTTTAGGGTTATTAACGAGAGCCACTGCTATAGACAACCTTTGTTTTTGTCCCCCAGATAGAGTTTTAAAATATGAATCTCTCTTATTTGATAGGCCAACCCTTTCTAGTATCTTATTAGGATCAACTGAATATGAATAAAGAGTTGAGAATAAGTCTATAATTTCAAATAAAGATAATTTCTCGAAGAAATTAACAGACTGAAGCTGTACGCCAATTATTTTCTTTACTAATTTAGTATCTTTGCTTACATCTAAATCATTAATATAAGCCTCTCCACTAGTAGATTTTATTAGGCCTTCTAGAATTTCTACAGTAGTTGTTTTTCCTGCTCCATTAGGACCTAATAACCCAAAAACCTCTCCTTCTTCTACTTCAAAATCTATTCCTCTTATGGCTTCGAATTCGTCATACTTTTTCTTTAATTTTTTTACTTGAATAATTGGCATAAACTAAAGTGTAGCGTGGTAATAATAATTTGTAACTTTTATTTTTTTGATGTTAAGTACAGGAGAGACGGCAAGGTAACTAAGGAAGCTATTAATGCAAGACATATCATTACTGCTGTCAATATTCCAAAAGTAGAAAATAATGGCATTGGAGCAAAACCCATAATTAAGAAACCTATTGTGCTCGATATTGCGGACCCCAACAAAGCCAAGCCGGTTCCATTTATTGAGTTGTATAAGGCACTTAATTTATCAGATGCTGATTTCAATTCTTCTCTAAATCTCATAGTCATATGAATTGCAAAATCAACCCCAACCCCTAAGGAAATAGCTCCAATAGTTGCGGTTACATAATTTAGACTAAAATCAAATAAATACATTATTCCATAAAGCCAAATTACAACTAATGCAATTGGAATTATTGTTGCAATAGCATATCTAAATGATCTAAGAGCTATTAGTATTATTAAAAATGAACCTATGAATGCGAATGGTATAGATCTCCTCATTGAATTTGTGGTCGCATTTAATTGGTCGCTTCTACTAAATGGAGATCCAGTGAGTCCTAATGTTACATTTTTTGGAAAATCAGTCTCTTCTATTAATTTATTTAAATCTTTTCTTACCTCAGATACATCATCTTCTGTTCTTGTCCCACTTAGAAATATCATTAAGATTGAAGTAAAGTCGTTATCTTTATCTTGGTCGTACCAAAAATATCTCTGAAACCAAAGAGGATCGAAAGAATACTGACCTTTAGATTCGATTCCATTATCGAATCCATATTTAATTATTTCTTTTATCTGGTCAGATTCATCAGGAATATTATCATTATTTAAATCAGTAATTTTTACTCCGGATTTTCTAAATATTTCTTCTTTTAATGGTTCATTTTTTAAAGCTAGAGAAGTGATTTTTGATATATTTAGAACGTCGCTTTGATTTATTTCTCCGTTCTCATTAAGACCTATAAAATTTATTTTAGAGAGGTCTTTAATGAATTTGTTAAAAGTCATAATAAACTTTGGGTCAGTAATTTCTCCCTCAAATATAAACTGTGCTGGCTCCCCTCTTACTCCTGGATCATATTCTTCGAATTGATCAAGAGAGACTACGAAATCCGATTCATTATCAAAGAAATCTTTTACATCAAATTCTGACTTTAGATTTATCGCGCCATATCCAGCAATTATTGTAATTATCAAAGAAAGAGGTAGTACAATATAATATCTTTTTGAAATACCTGTGAACAAATTAGCAAACCTTTTTTCAAACTTTCTGTTTTCTTTATAAGATAGATCTTTATTAGAAATTTTTGATTTTCTATTAATTAAAATCGGTACAACTAAATTAATAATTAAAATAGCAATTGCAGTTAAGAATCCGATCAATAGCCCTAAAAATTCATTTAGTAACTCTGAGCCTAAAATAACTACAAATATTATTCCAAAACCTATTGATGCTGGAGTTGTTATGAAGTTAATTACTCTTAAAATATTTTCAAATGTTGTCATTTCGTTTTTTATTAAAGGAGTTACTTTTGAATATGCAAGTGGAACTAATAATCCAAGCACTAGATAAGAAAGTAATGTTGCTAATGTGGCAGCAACACCAAAATAAAAAACACTTTCCACTCCACCAAAGGCATTTGCAAGGAAAGCTGAGCTATCTGTAAGAAGTGCAAGGGTAAGCGCCCCAAAAACTCCTGATATCCCCACTATAAAATAATTTTTGTGGCCATTTGCTCTTTCTTCTTGCATTCGCCTTAATGCATGAATCGCAAAATCAACTCCAAAAGAAACCATAGCTATAGGAACAATCAAGTCAGTTATTAATCCTCCTTTAAAGCCTAAAACAAATGTCATCCCTTTTAGCCATATCATCAATGCAATTAGCCCCACCCCAACTAAGACCATAGCAACATAAGACCTAAGGAAAATTCCGCATACGGCTATAGCTGCAATTACAGTTAAAGTAATAAACTGTCCAGCAATAGTGCCTTGCTCCTCAGCTACTAAATTAACATCTATTGCTATCCCTAAAGCTGTATAAGAAGGGTTGTTATAATTCATAACTTCAACAATTTTTCTGCCGTACCTTTCCTTGTCTATAGCTGTTTCGTCTGCACCAAGCTCGATAGCAAAATTTCCTCCCCCAAGCTTTTCATTTTCAGACAATATATCTATAAATAAGGCAGGAGAGGTCCAGTAGTTTATTTCTTGACCTTTTATAGTTCTTATCTCGCTTTTTGCGCCTTTAGCTAATAGAAATTTTGGGTCACCGACTACGCCTGATTCAAATATTTGATGTAATGCTATCTTTACATCATCTTCGTTAGCATCATTTAGTCCATTAGGAAAATCAGGACTCATTTTTAAAGCGGAATCAACAATGTTTGCTATAGTGTAAACCCCTGTAAAAGTTGTGCTTGTTGATTCATCATAGCCATTCCAAAGATATGAATTTGGTTTTAATGATCCTACAGATAAAGATTGATTGGAATCTAATTCAATTAATCTCTCTTGATTATTTAGAAGTTCATTCAGGCTCTGCTTATCAATCATATCTCCATCGTCAGCCTCCATCACTATAGAAACAAAATGCACAGACTCAACAAATTTCTCATTAATCCTTTGCTGAACTTTATAGGCTTCTTTTTTGGGGTCAAGAGAAGCATCCCCAGGATCTTTGAAAATAAGAGGCATAAAGCAAATCATTAGTGTTAATAAGCCAAATCCAGCTAATATTTTATTTGAATGCTTATCAATTTTATTTAGAAGTGTATGCATTATTGTATTTTCATTGAAAAAAACATATTTGTGTTTCAGGAATGTTAAAAAATATTGTTATTTTACTACTAGGTTAACAAGTTTATTTTTCACATAAATTTTTCTAATTATTTCTTTGCCTTCGAGGTATTGCGCAACCTTTTCAGAATTCTCTGCCGTATCAATTATTTCTTCTTCAGATTTTTCACCTTCTATATCAAATTGATCCCTCATTTTCCCATTTATTTGAATTACTATTGTTCTAATTTCAGAACTTACAAGACTCTCATCCCATTCAGGATATTTTTCATTATGAATACTGAATGACTCTCCTTTTATCTCCCATAATTCCTCTGTAATATGTGGCGCCATTGGAGATAAAAGTCTAATTAATATTTTTGTGGATTTATCCCAAATATCTTTTTTGCATCCAGCATCCCATAATTTACTTAATTGATTTGTAAATTCCATTAATGCAGAAATTGAAGTGTTAAATTTAAACTTATCTAGATCATCATGAACTTTCTTAATTGTATAATTGATTAACCTTTCGATTTCGTTATTATTTTCAGGATTTTCATTTATTTCCGACGAATTTCTTGTGCATAAGTCCCAGACTCTATTTAACCATCTTGTAATTCCATTAAATGCATCATCATTCCAATCACCTCCTTGATCCCATGGACCCAAAAACATTAAATATAGTCTTACCGCATCTGCTCCATATTCTTTGACTAGTGGATCTGGAGCTAGCGGATTTGACCTCTTGGAGATTTTTTGATGATCTTTTAAAAGTACCCCTTGATTAAACAAGTTTTGGTATGGCTCGTCAAAATCAATGAAATCTAAATCTCGTAAAACCTTATTAAAAAACCTTGAATATAATAGATGCATTACTGCATGCTCTGCTCCACCAGTGTATTGATGTACTGGTAGCCATTCTGAAATAATTTTTGAAGAAAAGGGCTTGTTATTTTCGGGGTCAGATGCAAATCTTAAATGATACCAAGAAGAGTCCACGAAAGTATCCATTGTGTCAGTCTCCCGCCTTAATTTTCCATGTTCTGGGTGATCGAACCATAGGAATTCCTCATCAAGAGTCAAAGGTGACTGTCCTGTCGGCATAAATTCTTTTGCATCAGGAAGAATTACAGGCAAATCTTTTTCGGAAACAGGAATTATATTATTTTTATCGTCATAAAATACAGGGATCGGCGTGCCCCAATATCTTTGTCTTGAAATTAGCCAGTCTCTTAGATGGTATGTTACGGTGCCATTGCCAATATTTTTTTCTTCCATGAATTTTGTAATATCTTTGAGTGCTTGATCGCTATTAACTCCGTTGAATTGTTGGGAGTTTATTAAAATCCCTTTTGATTCTTCGGCTTGATTAATTTCAGATTCTTCTCTGCCATCTTTTGTGACAACAATGTTTATTGGAAGGTTATATTTTTTTGCAAATTCAAAATCTCTTTGGTCATGTGCCGGGACGCCCATGACTGCTCCGGTTCCGTATGTCCCTAGAACATAATCACCAACGAAAATAGGCACTTTGTCCCCATTCATAGGATTTATTGCATATCCACCTGTGAATTCACCAGTTTTCTCTCTTTCAGTTGAAGTTCTTTCAATTTCTGATGACTTTGTTGATTTAGAGATGTAACTTTCTACATTTTTTTTAAATGAATTTTTAGTTACCTCATCGACTAAGGGGTGTTCTGGTGCAAGCACAATAAATGTGACGCCATAAATAGTATCAACTCTAGTAGTAAATGTGGATATATTATTTTCTGATGACGTTAAGTTGAATTTAACGGTAGTTCCTAATGATTTTCCAATCCAATTTCTTTGCATCTGCTTTATTTTTTCTGGCCAACCTAAATCGTCCATTTCCAAAAGCTCTTCCGCATAATCTGTGATTTTAAAATACCATTGAGGCATCATTTTTCTCACAACTTCTGCACCTGACCTTTCAGATTTTCCATCTACCACTTGCTCATTTGCTAAAGTAGTTTGGTCTATTGGGTCCCACCAAACAGCACCATTTTTTCTATAAGCTATACCTTTTTCAAACATTTTTAAGAAAAAATATTGATTCCATTTATAGTATTTAGGCTCACAGGTAACCAGCTCTCTACTCCAGTCATATGAATTGCCCATTAATCTGAACTGCCTTCTCATATTATCTATATTTTCAAAGGTCCATTTCATAGGATTTATATTTCTAGATATTGCTGCATTCTCTGCTGGTAATCCAAATGCATCAAAACCTTGGGTATGCAAAACATTAAGCCCTTTCATTCTCTTAAATCTAGAATAAGCATCTGCAGGTGTGAAAGCATACCAATGGCCAATATGAAGATCACCGGAAGGATAAGGAAACATTGTTAATGAAAAGAAATTATCCTTTTTATCCTCACTGAAGTTAGTTTTGTATATGCCTAATTCATTCCATTTTTTTTGCCACTTAGGCTCTATAACTGAAGGATTATAAGGAATGAATTCTGCATCCCTTTTTGTTTTTTTATAATTACTCATTAAGGTTTTACTACACTACCATCTGCTCTTCTAACAGTATCCCATGCTCCACCAAATTCTCTTTCTATAAAAGGAAATTTAGCTGCTAGATCTTCATCTATATCTATGCCTAAACCAGGTTTTCCGTTAGACCACATCATGCCATCTTTAAGTGTTGGGCAGCCAGGGAAAACTTTTTTTGTATTTTCACCAAATAATGCTGCTTCTTGAATTCCAAAATTTTGACAATTTAAATTTAAAGCTAAGTTAGCAGCATGACCCACTGGAGAAGTGTCTCCTGGTCCGTGCCAAGCGGTTTTCACTCCCATAAGTTCTCCAAATGCAGCAATTTTTCTTGCAGGAGTAATTCCACCAATATCAGATATATGAATTCGTATAAAATCTATAAGTTTGTTTTTTATCATTGGATTAACATCACTTGGAGAACTGTATAATTCACCCATAGCTATAGGAGTAGAGCACTGATTCCTTACCATTTCAAAGTAATGCTGATCTTCTGGACTAAATAAATCTTCTAGGAAAAATAGCCTAAATTTTTCTACTTGTTTGGCAAACCATACTCCTTGTATTGGACTTATTCTTTCATGAACATCATGTAATATTTCTACTCCATAACCAAACCTATCCCTAATATACTCAAATAATGAAATGGCTGAATTCATATATGGCACAGGTTCAAATACTCCACCAGGGTGAGCATAATTTTTTTGGGGATCAAGATCAGTTAACCAATTTGTTATAGCTATAGGCCCCTTAGAAACATCCTTGTTGTTTTTGGTACTGGTTCCAGTTTTAGCACTTTTATTTCCATAAGTTGCATAACCAGGTGTTGCTACTTGCACTCTAATATGATGAAACCCTTGATTCATAAAGCTTTCCATCTTGTCACCAACTTCCTCATTAGTATCTCCAGAGGAATGAACATATACTGGCGCAGCTTCTCGTGACCTTCCTCCAAGAAGGTCATATACAGGCATGTTTGCCATTTTCCCTTTTATGTCCCAAAGGGCTTGATCTATTCCAGACAAAGCATTGTTTAATACGGGCCCATTTCTCCAGTAAGATGAAACATACGAAGATGCCCAAATATCTTCAATATCCTTTACAGATTTTCCTTTTAGAAATGGGGCTAAATAATCTTCAATTGCCGCCTTTACTGGCGTAGGTCTTTGAGTAAATGTTGCACACCCAACACCGTAAAGCCCTGAATGATCAGTTTCAATTTTTACAATTACAAGCCTTATGCCATCAGGCTCAGTAAAAATTACTTTCACATTTTTAATTTTTGGATTGCTCATTATTTCACCAGCCTTATGATTTTAATTAATTTTACCTCGAAAATAAGTGTAGAATTTTCTGGGATTACTCCTGGAATACCGTCTTTTCCATAAGCGAGATCAGATCCAATTTGAAGCCTTCTTGTCCCCCCTTCTTTCATTCCAGGAATTCCTAAATCCCAACCTGCTATTACCTGACCTTGTCCAATTCTGAATTTTGCTGTAGCACCTCTAGGGTAAGTGCTATCAAATACACATCCATCTGATAACCACCCAGTATAATGAACCTCTACTTTATCATTAGGGATTACTTCCATGTCGCCTTTACCTTCTTCAATGTCTAGGAAATCTAAATTTTCCTGCAAATTAATATAATTTACAGAATTGTTATCTCCAAATTGTGGTGCGTCAGATGGATACATTTCATTTTTACATTCTACAGGAATTGGTGTGGGTGTTATAACTTTTATAACAGTTTCTTCAGGAACTTGTCCCCCAGACCTGCAAGCAAAAGCTAAAGAAATAGTTGAAACAAAGATAATAATTTTTATTATATTTTTCATCTGGAATTTATTATTTTTGAAGCCTCATTTATACCATCATTTAAAAAGGGGCCAATATTTACACATATGCAATTAACTCCTATATTCAAATAATGATCAAGCCTTGGCACAGTTGTAAGCGCCCCAGCATTTTTTCCAGACCCTATAATCCTTTTTAAAGTGTCATCAATAGTATCTTGAACTTCCTGATCGTCAGTTCTTCCTATATAGCCCATAGTTGCTGCAAGATCATTGGGGGCCACAAAGAAAACATCAATATCTTCTACTTCTAAAATTTCATCTAAATTATTTACGGCTATTATGTCTTCGATTAGAACTATCAGCATTGATTCTTGGTTTGCTTTTAAGAAATAATCTTTAACTCCATAGCCTTGTCTACTTGTAGACATCCCTCTATTACCTATAGGGGCAAATTTGGCAGCATCTACAACATTTCTTGCCTCTTCTGCTGTGTTTACATGAGGCACACATATACTTTGACTACCTCTATCTAGGGTCCTATAAATCACCCCTGCTTCATTTTGATGTACTCTAGTTATAGAAGTTTTATCCCATAAATCGCATGCTCTAGTTAAATCTGATATGTCCGCAAAATCTATACCTCCATGCTCAGCTTCTAGCCATATTCCGTCAAAATCTAAAGGACCTAGTTGGTCTACTTGATCTGCATTAGCTACACCCATCAGAGTTAAAGTTGGTTGCCCTTTAGCTAATTTATGTTTTATTATATTTTTTCTTAGTTCAACCATTTGCTTTCCTCTCGGTTTCTTAATATAAGTTATAAAATAAACTTTAGAAACAGTTTAATTGTGATTATGAATGATTTCAAAAATAAAACTTTAACCATTGCAGGATCTGACTCAGGGGCTGGTGCAGGAATCCAGGCTGACCTGAAAACTTTTTCTTCGCTAGGCGTATATGGAACAACTGTAATTACTGCTGTAACAGCTCAAAACACTATTGGCGTTCAAGGATTTAGAATGATGTCAGGAGATTTTGTTGAAGAGCAAATTAATTCTGTCATGTCAGATATTAACCCCAGATCTATAAAAACTGGAATGCTGGGCAATTCTGAAATAATTAACGCTGTTTGTAGCGCATTAGAACATAATAGCTATGAAAATTTGATTGTCGATCCTGTTATGGTGGCTGAAAGCGGAGATTCGCTAATTGATGAGTCAGCAATAGCATCTTACATTAATAAGTTATTTCCATTAGCTACACTGGTGACTCCGAATATTCATGAAGCTCAAAAAATTTCAAATATTAAAATTAATTCTGAAGATTCTTTGATTAAGTCAGGCAAATTAATTTTAGAAATGGGAGCAAAGAGAGTGCTAATAAAAGGTGGACATTGGAAAGAAGATATAGCAGAAGATTTTTTATTTTCAGATGACAAGATAGTTAAGTTTTCAGAAGCTAGGATTAATACAATAAATACTCATGGAACTGGATGTACTCTGTCAGCAGCAATTACAGCTTTTCTTTCAAAAGGAGATTCTATGGAGTTTGCAATTAGGAAAGCAAAAGAATATATAACTGCTGGTTTAAAATATTCTTATTCAATTGGTCATGGCAGTAGTCCTGTAAATCATTTTTATACAAAATGAAAAATAAAGAACATATTGGTAAAAATCTACCTTTCATATCTTCAAGGCCTGAAAACGATTCTCAGAATCTAGGAGTGATATTCCTTTTGCATGGATTTGGCGCCAATATGCGAGATTTAGTAGATATTGCCCCAATGATTAATCAGGATGACTATATATATATTTTCCCTAACGCACCTTTTGAAATAAATTCTGGATTTAATCAAAATGCTTGCTCGTGGTTTAATTTTGATAATTTAAATGAAATAAAGGAATCAGAAAAAATTCTGGAGGATACCATTGAGGAATCATTAGATTTATTTAATATAAATAATAATAGAATTTATTTAGGCGGATTTTCTCAAGGAGGAATGATGGCGATGCATGCAGACATAATTCAGCAAAATTTATTTTCTGGATTATTAATATTGAGTTCCACGATAATACCTCCAATCGACTTGAATATAGATTTAATATCAAATCCAAGAATTTTTTTAGCGCATGGAGTTAATGATTCAATTATCAGCATTAATGATGGAAGAGAAACTCACAAAAAACTTATCAATAAAGGCCTAAATGTTGAATATCATGAATATGAAATGGGGCATCAAATTATAGAGAATGAAATAAATGATATTCAAGCCTGGCTAATGGAGTGATTATTTCATTCCAGCTACTTTTCTCTTAATCAAATTAGAAATTTCAGATTTTGTATAATTTAGTTCTCTTAAAATTTCTTCTGTGTGTTCTCCATATAACGGTGCAGGCGTTTTTATCTGTCCAGGAGTAGATTTTAGTTTAGCTACAATTCCTATATTTTGACTGCCTTTTAGGTTTGGGTGATCTATTTTTACATTCATATTTCTGCTCTTTACTTGATCATCTTCCCATACTTCTTTCATGTTATATATTGGGCCGGCAGGAATTCCATTATCTAGCAATATCGTTATCCATTCTTTATTGTTTTTAGTGGAAAAAACCTTTTCAAGTATTACTTCAAGTTCTTTTCTATTGATTTGCCTCATATCTGAAGTTATGAATCGACTATCTTCTTTTAATTTACTCATTCCAATTACATCTACGAATCTTTCCCAGTTTGATTGATTTGCTGCACCCAAATTTATATATCCATTCTTAGTTTTAAATGCTTGGTAAGGAGCTGTAAGCCTATGAGCTGAGCCATCAGGCTCGGATATTGATCCAGTAGTGAAATATATACTACTTTCATACATAGTATATGCTAATGCTGATTCGAGTAATGATACTTCTAAAAACTGACCCTCTCCGCTTTTAAGTCGGTGGATATATGCAGAAAGTATTCCTTGCATTGCAAACATTCCTGTATTCAAATCAGCTATAGGAACACCTACTTTTACAGGTGCTGTATCTTTGTGGCCAGTTATGCTCATTAAGCCACTCATTCCTTGTGCAATCAAATCAAATCCGCCTCTTTTTGAATAAGGCCCAGTTGTTCCAAATCCTGATATAGAACAATAAATTATCTTTGGGTTTATTTTCTTTACATCTTCATAACCAAAACCTAATTTTTTCATAGTTCCAACTCTAGAATTTTCAATTAAGACATCAGCATCATTAAGTAATTTATTTAATACAATTTTTCCTTCTTCTGTTTTTATATCTAAGGAAAGACTCCTTTTATTTCTATTTAGTTGAACGAATGCAGATGAATCTTTTCCAATAAAAGGAGGTCCCCAGGTTCTTACGTCATCTCCACCATTAGGCTTTTCTATCTTTATTACATCTGCTCCGTGGTCAGCTAATAGCATTGAGCAAAAAGGTCCTGCTAGAATTTGACTACAATCAATAACTTTTATTCCATCTAAGGATTGATTAGATTTCATTGTTTAAATATCCTTTAGGTAATTTTAAAAAGCAAGTAGGAGAATAATTTGTTTGATCTAAAAGATAAAGTTTCATTAATTACAGGAGGGAATGGGGGCATAGGAGAGGGCATTGCTAATGGTTTTGCTGACTTTGGTTCAAGAGTAGCAATTGTTGGGAGAGATGAA
>JAYZIQ010000012.1:0-28141 GCA_036165455.1 Chloroflexota bacterium
GTTAAACCACTACACCACGGGGCCGTTTTATAATAAAAGAAATATTAGCGTTCAAAGTAACCTAAGGTCAAGAAAAATTAAAACTTTGAAGCAACTCCGTTAAATCCAACCTCATGAGAGCCATCAGAATATATAGTTAATGGGGTCATTCGATTTCCTTCACAGACTTTTTCAACACTTGTCCAGAATTCAGGGTCAACTAATAAATTGATGTTTTGAAATTCTTCCCCAACATCATCTAATTCATTTATCAACATTTTAGAGTATTCACATTCAGGGTGAGTAAAAACTGTTATCAAATTACCTTCTTAATACAATTTCTTTAGAGTTACAGATCAATACTATATAGATATGATTCTGAAAATAATATAAATATAATGGGCTTTTATTACTTTTTTTATGTTACTCTCTAAATTTTTTAAAGAAGGGTTGACAAATCTTCTATTATGTGGAGAATATTGTGGTTGGTTAATTTTCTTGTATTTCGGGGTTTTCCCTGAACTAAAAAAAGGTAATTAATAAAGTTGCAATCACTTAAAATATAGTAAATGTTTTTAAACCTCGAATTATTTCGGGGTTTTTTGCGTTTAAGTTTGATCAGAAAAGGAGAGCTATAAATGGTTCTAAGCATTCCTAATAATAGCAATGAAAGCTCACTAAAAAACTTTGGCATTATAGATGAATCTAATTTTGATGCCCCTGATCTGGTTCATATCCAAAAACAGAGCTATGATTGGCTTCTTGATGAAGGGATAAGAGAACTCTTTGATGAAATTTCTCCTATTGATGATTCTAGCGGAGAAAGATTTGAAGTAAGATTTATAGATCATGAAATAAGAGAGCCCATTAGGTCAGAAGATGAATGCAGAAAAGAAGAGATAACATACTCAGCCCCTCTTTATGTGACGGTTGAGCTAAAAATAATTTCAACTCAAGAAGTAAAGCAGCAGGTTTTATTTATGGGTGACATTCCCAAGATGACTAAATACGGCACTTTTATTATCAATGGAGCTGAAAGAGTAATAGTTTCTCAATTAGTAAGATCCCCAGGTGCCTATTTTCAATCAAATCCTGATCCAGCCTCAGGCCGAACTCTATGTGATGCAAAGCTTATTCCTTACCGTGGAGCTTGGATTGAAATAGAAACATCAAATAGAAACCTAATTACAGTCAAGATTGACCGAAAAAGAAAATCCCCAATTACAACATTTCTTAGATGTATAGGCATTGAAGGCGATGAAGAGATTCTTAATACTTTTAAAGATGTAGATACGTCCGATTATCAATTTATAAAGACAACTCTTGAGAAAGATAGTTCTGTGAAAACTAGGGATGAAGCTTTAATTGAATTTTATAAAAGAATTAGACCTGGTGAGCCCCCTAATTTAAATAACGCGAAGAATTTAGTGGATGACCTTTTCTTTAATTCAAGAAAATATGATCTTGGAAGAGTAGGAAGGTACAAGCTAAATAAAAAATTAAATTCATCTGCACCTTTGTCAGAAAAAATAATTACTGTTCCTGATTTAATTGCAACAATGAAGCATCTGATAAAAATTAATAACAATGAAATTTCTGCGGATGACATAGATCATCTTGGAAATAGAAGAGTAAGAGGAGTAGGAGAATTAATACAAAATCAAATTAGAGTTGGGTTGCTTAGAATGGAAAGAGTAATCAAAGAAAGAATGACAACTCAAATGGACCCAGAAGTTACCACGCCCGCAGCATTGGTAAATATAAGGCCAATTGTTGCTTCCTTAAGAGAATTTTTTGGAGGTTCACAATTATCTCAATTTATGGACCAAACTAATCCGCTATCGGAGCTAACCCATAAAAGGAGATTGTCAGCTCTTGGTCCAGGAGGACTTTCAAGAGAGAGAGCCGGATTTGATGTTAGAGATGTGCATCATAGCCACTATGGTAGGATTTGCCCAATAGAAACCCCAGAAGGGCCAAATATAGGCCTGCTAGGATCTTTGGCTGTTTACGGCAAAACAAATAATTATGGCTTTATTGAAACTCCTTATAGAAAAGTATTCAACTACATCAGTTCAAATGATAGCGATATTGTTTCAAGAACAACTACAGAAGATGTAAAAAATGATAAAAAGATAATTATTAAAAAGGGCCAAACAGTAAAAAAAGAAGATTTTGAGAAAATAAAATCCCTTAAGCCATTCAATATAAATGTTGTGCCTTATGTCACATTTAGACCTCAAGACGTTGAATTTATGTCCGCAGATGAAGAAGAGGGTAAGGTAATTGGACAGTCTACGACTCATATTGACCAAAAAGGTCAAATTACCTCTGATACTGTTGATGTGAGAGAAGGTGAAGATGTAAAAAAAATTAGTCCTGAAAATCTAAGTCATTTAGATGTATCGCCTCTTCAAATAGTTAGTGTATCAACTTCTTTAATTCCATTCTTAGAACATGATGATGCAAACAGGGCTCTGATGGGATCAAATATGCAAAGACAGGCAGTTCCTCTGCTACTACCTGAGTCTCCTTTGGTAGGCACTGGAATGGAGCAAAGGGTTGCTCAAGAAAGCGGGCAAGTAATTGTTTCTAATCATGAAGGGATTATATACTCTTCGACAAGCACTGAAATTCAAATTATAGATAAAGAAAACGAGATTCATTCCTATGATTTGAGAAGGTTTGTTAGGTCAAACCAAGGCACATGTATTAATCACATGCCCATAGTTAGTAAAGGGCAAAAAGTAAAAAAGGGGGACCCTCTTGCAGATAGTTCATCAACAGATGGCGGTGAGCTAGCTTTAGGTCAAAACCTAACTGTAGCTTTTATGAGTTGGGGAGGTTACAACTATGAGGATGCTATTATATTAAATCAAAATTTAGTTAAAGAAGACAAATTTACATCAATTCACATTGAAAAATTTGAGGTTGAAGCTAGAGAAACTAAGCTTGGTGACGAAGACATAACCAGAGACATACCTAATGTTGGTGAAGACACTTTACTAAATTTAGATGAAGACGGGATAATTCAAGTGGGAGCAAGTGTTAAGCCAGGAGATATTTTAGTTGGAAAAATAACCCCTAAGGGTGAGACAGAATTGACTTCCGAAGAAAAGCTTTTAAGAGCAATTTTTGGAGAAAAGGCTAGAGATGTTAAAGATTCTTCACTTCGCGTCCCTCATGGTCAATATGGAAAAGTAATTAATGTAAGAAGGATTTCTAGAAAGGATCTGAAGCCGAGAAGAAAAGGGGGCATCACACTTTCTGCTGGAGTCCAAGATCTTGTTAGAGTTTGGATAGCGGAGAAAAGAAAGGTTACTGAAGGCGATAAATTAGCAGGGAGGCATGGAAATAAAGGTGTAATTTCAAAGATACTGCCTCAGGAAGATATGCCTTGTTTGCCTGATGGTACCCCTGTTGACATAATACTTAATCCAATTGGTGTGCCTTCAAGAATGAACTTGGGTCAAATATTGGAAACACATTTAGGTAGAGCTGCTGACTTGCTGGGCTTCAAGGCAAGGACTCCCGTGTTCTCTGGCGCAGACGCTGTTACTGTGGAAGATATGTTGGCAAGAGCATGGTTTGTCTCTGAATCTAATTCTTACAATAAAATTGATTTAGATGACGAGTCGATTGATTGGAATAATGTTAATAAATGGATTAAAAGCAAAGGCTTTAAGTCAGATAAAATCTTTTCAGACAGCCTGTCTAATAAAGGTTATGCCTCTAAGGCATGCTTATCTATTTGGCTAGAAAATGAAGCAGGTGTGGATGTAAGTAAAGTAAAAGACGCAGAGCTAATGCAATGTGCATTGGATGTGCAAATTAATCAGGGTCTTTCTGCTCCATTATTTGGAAAAACTAAACTTAGAGATGGAAAGACTGGAGAATATTTTGATCAGCCAGTTACCGTCGGCAATATGTATATCTTGAAGCTTATTCATCTTGTTGAAGACAAGATTCATGCAAGATCAACAGGTCCATATTCGTTAATAACTCAACAGCCTTTAGGTGGAAAAGCGCAATTTGGGGGCCAGAGATTCGGAGAGATGGAGGTTTGGGCCTTGGAAGCTTATAGTGCGGCACATACATTACAAGAAATGCTAACAGTAAAATCTGATGATGTTATTGGAAGGGTTAAGACTTATGAGGCAATTGTTAAGGGAGAGCCTGTAACACAGCCAGGCATACCTGAATCATTCCAAGTGCTTCTTAAAGAACTCCAAGGGCTTGGGCTTTCAATTGAGCTAATTTCCGAAAATTCTGTTAGTGGAAATTTGGGGCAAGATGACGAAGATACAATCGGAGATAATTTTGAAAGTTATGAGTTGCCAGATGAGTTAACCAAAGATATTGTGTTTCCGGAGCCTAAAGAAGAGACTCTTGAGGACCTTGCCCAACAACTTATAGACAACCCAGAAAGCACTGATTCTGAAATTCCTGAAGAATCATTGGAAAGTATTGTTGAAAAATTAGATGATGCCCCAGAAAAGGAAGAAGAATAATAATGACAACAAATGGAACTGGCTTTGATGCCATAAGAATATCTTTAGCTTCACCTGACCAAATTAAAGCGTGGTCATATGGTGAAGTAACAAAGCCTGAAACTATTAATTACAGAACCTTAAGGCCAGAAAAAGACGGCCTATTTTGTGAAAGAATTTTTGGTCCAATAAAAGATTGGGATTGTGGCTGTGGAAAATATAAGAATATTAGATATAAAGGTGTTATTTGTGATAGATGTGGCGTAGAGGTAACAAGAGCCAAAGTGAGGAGAGAGCGAATGGGGCACATTGCATTAGCGGCGCCAGTTGCTCATATTTGGTTTTCAAAAGGGACTCCCTCAAGATTGGGAGTTTTGCTTGATATATCACCAAGAAATTTAGAAAGAATTTTATATTTTTCTCAATATATAGTCACTTCAATTGACGAAGAAAAGAGATCAGAAGCTATAAACACTCTAAAAGAATTTGCCGAAACTAATAAAGTATCCTCAAAAGGCAAGGCTAAAGAAGAGGGCTCTGAGAACGAAAATAATGAAGAAGAGGTAAATGATCAAATCGAACATAGGCTAGATGAATTGGAAGACCTTAAGGAGGGTGACCTCTTAAATGAATTGGTCTATAGAGACTTTAAAGATAAATATGGACCTGTTTTTAATGCCGAGATGGGTGCTGATGCAATTTTAAAGCTTTTAGAAAAAATTGATCTAGAAAAAATCAGCGAAGAATTAAAAAAAGAGATTACTGTAACTTCCGGGCAAAAAAGAAAAAAATCACTTAAGAGATTAAGAATAGTAGAAGCTTTTAGGAAAAGCGGGAACAAGCCTGAATGGATGATACTCAATGTTCTTCCTGTACTTCCGCCTGATTTACACCCAATGGTTCAATTAGATGGAGGAAGGTTTGCAACCAGTGATTTAAATGATCTTTATAGAAGGGTTATAAATAGGAATAACAGACTTAAGCACCTTCTTGATCTTGAAGCACCAGAAATAATTGTGAGAAATGAAAAAAGAATGCTTCAGGAAGCAGTAGATGCTCTTGTAGATAATGGCAGAAGAGGAAGGGCAATCCAAGGTAGTCACAATCATGTATTAAAATCACTAACTGATTTGCTAAGAGGAAAGCAGGGAAGATTTAGGCAAAATCTTCTCGGAAAAAGAGTAGATTACAGCGGAAGATCTGTAATTGTAGTTGGGCCAAATCTGAAACTTAACGAATGTGGCCTTCCCAGAAAAATGGCCCTCGAACTATTTAAGCCATTAGTTATGAACGCTCTTGTGATTCAAGGGTATGCTCATAATATTAAGAGCGCTAAAAGAAAGGCCGAGTCAGGCGATGATGAAGTTTGGGATATTCTACAAGAAGTAATTAAAGATCACCCTGTCTTATTAAATAGAGCCCCAACATTACACAGGCTTGGAATACAGGCTTTTCAGCCAGTCTTAGTGGAAGGGAGCGCAATACGGCTACACCCACTAGTTTGCCCTGCTTTTAATGCAGACTTTGATGGAGACCAAATGGCTGTTCACGTTCCACTCTCAGAAGAATCAATTCAAGAATGCAGAAGTTTAATGATGAGCTCTGAAAATATGTTAAGCCCAGGATCAGGAACACCAATAGTTGCCCCAACTTTAGATTTAGTTCTTGGAAACTACTATCTAACCGAATTGGAGGAATCAGAAGAAAATAAGGTCAAAAAATACAACTCTATTGAAGACGTTGTTTACTCCTACAATGTGGGCATGGTTCCTCTAAGAGAAAAAATTGAAGTTCTAGAGTTAAGCAAGAACAATAAGCCTTTTTATACCACCCCGGGAAGAATTATATTTAATGAAATACTTCCTGATACTTTTGAATTTATAAATGAAACTATTAATAAAAAAATGCTTCAAGAGATAGTTGTAAAGTGTCATGAAACTCAAAATAATGCGGTTACCAGCGAATTGCTTGATAATTTAAAAAGTCTAGGATTTAAGTATTCAACTAAATCTGGAACTACTATAGCAATTAAAGATATGGTTGTTCCTAAAATCAAGGATTCTCTATTAAAGAGTGCTGACAATAAAATTTCAAAGCTTGATGATCTTTATGGAAATGGACTTATACATAACGAAACCGAAAGATATCAAAAAACTGTTGATGTTTGGACGGAGACTAATGAAAAATTAACTCAGGCAGTTAAAGAAACCTTGCCATATTTTGGTGGAGTTTATGCAATGGCTGAATCTGGAGCGAAAGGTAATATTGAGCAAATAAGGCAAATGGCAGGAATGAGAGGCCTTATGTCAGACCCGAAAGGAAGGATTATTGAGCTCCCAATTAAATCAAGCTTTGTTGAAGGCCTGTCAGTGCTTGAATATTTCATTTCAACCCATGGAGCCAGAAAAGGTTTGGCTGATACTGCATTAAGAACCGCCGACTCAGGATATTTAACTAGAAGGCTTGCTGATGTGGCTCAAGACCTTATAGTTTCTTCAGTGGATGACAAAACTGAAGAGGGAATACTTGTTAAGGATTCTGAGGAGAATAGTATTCAGGCGAGAATATCAGAGAGAATAGTTGGGAGATACCCGTTTAAAGACATAAAAGATCCAAAAACTGAAAAAACTATTGCAGACACAGACACTTTAATTACTGTTGAGTTAGTTAATAAAATTCAAGAAAGTGGAGTTAAAGAGGCATGGGTTTGCTCTCCATTAGGATGCAAATCAAAATATGGAATTTCTCAAAAAAGTTATGGAGTATCAATGGCATCTGGAAAGCCAGTTTTATTAGGAGAAGCAGTTGGAATAATTGCTGCGCAATCAATTGGGGAGCCAGGTACACAGCTAACAATGAGAACTTTTCATACCGGGGGAGTTGCTGGGCTTGATATTACTAGTGGTTTACCAAGAGTTGTAGAGCTATTTGAAGCAAGAACCCCGAAAGGAGTTTCAATACTTTCCGAAATAGACGGAAAAACAGAATTGACTGTTGGATCACAAGGAAGAACTATTAAGGTTAGTAATAAAATTAAAAAGGAATCTGAATATAAGGTTCCTGCAAAATCTACTTCTAAAATTAAGTCAGGAGATTGGGTAGAATCCGGAGATATATTATCATCAGATGGCTCGATAGTTTCAGAGACTCCTGGTCTGGCAAAGATAACGAAGGGCTCTGTAAAGATAAGCTGGGAAGAAAGTGATGAAAGAGAATATCTAATTCCCGCAGCAGCACAAATTCTAGTTAGAGATGGGGAGGAAGTAAAAGCAGGTCAGGCATTAACAGCCGGCCCTAAAAGTCCTCATGACATATTAAGAATAATGGGCCACCAAGAATGTCAAAGATATTTGATAGATGAGGTCCAAGCGGTGTATAGATCACAAGGAGTATCGATTCACGATAAGCACATTGAGCTGATTGTTCGACAAATGCTTAGAAAAGTTAAAATTGAAACGACCGGAGACAGTGCAGAATTTTTACCTAACGAACTTGAAGACAGAATAAAATTTGAGGGAGTTGTTGAAGATATGAAGGCTGAAGGAAAAACTCCTCCTACCGCCAGTCAAGTATTGCTTGGTGTTACAAGATCTTCTCTAAAAACAGATAGTTTTTTGGCTGCCGCTTCTTTTCAGGAGACAGCAAGAGTTTTAACTGAGGCTGCTGTTGGAGGGTCTATAGATAATCTTAGAGGACTTAAAGAAAATGTAATTATTGGGAGACTAATACCGGCCAGGCTTGATAAGTCTGAAGAAGGGTACGACAAATTAGGATTTAAGAATCTTCCTAAGAATATTTTTGCAAATGATGAAGAAATAAATACTGATTCAGAAGCAACCGAGGAGGACCCTAAAGATGCTACGGTTGATATCAGTGAAAATTCAGAGGACAATAGAGAATAGTAACCCTTATAAAAATAAGGGCGATTAGCTCAGTTGGTTAGAGTGCAGCGTTGACATCGCTGAGGCCGTAGGTTCGAATCCTTCATCGCCCACCACAATATATGGAAGAAACAACTGAAAATATTAGATACAAAATAAGACACTCAACTGCTCACATAATGGCAGAAGCTGTAACTAATTTGTTTCCTGGCACAAAAATTGGAATGGGGCCACCTACAGAAAATGGGTTTTATTATGACTTTGATTGCCCCAAATCTCTATCACAAGAAGATTTAAAAATTATTGAAAAGGAGATGAAGAGAATAATAAAGAAAAAAACAAAGTTTTCTGGAATAGTTGTTTCTAGAGAAGAGGCAAGAAAAAGATTCATTGGCCAAGATTATAAATTGGAAATAATTAATGGAATTCCAGATGATGAAAATATCAGCATATGGAGCCATGAAAGCTGGGAAGACATTTGTAGAGGCGGGCATGTCGAAAACACAAAAAATATTACTGCATTTAAGCTCCTGGATGTTGCTGGTGCCTATTGGAAGGGAGATGAAAAAAACACTATGCTTCAAAGAGTTTATGGGACGGCATGGGAATCGAAAGATGCTTTAAAAGATCATTTAAAAAAATTAGAACTAGCTGCAAAAAGAGATCACAGGAAACTAGGTGTCTCATTAGATTTATTCTACTTTGATCAGCTTGCTCCATCAATGCCATTCTTTTTGCCTAAGGGAGCCTTTCTGCTCAATAAACTGATTGATTACATGAGAGAGAAATATGAGGTTCATGGATATAAAGAAGTAATAACCCCACAAATTTTTAGCTCAAAACTTTGGGATATGTCTGGTCACTCAGAGCATTTTAAAGAAAATATGTTTTTTACAGAAAGTGAAAATAATACTATGGGGATCAAGCCCATGAATTGCCCTTCACATTATCTTTTATTTAGATCTCAGCTGCATTCTTACAAAGACCTTCCTGTAAGATATGCCGATTTTGGGAGACTTCACAGAAATGAAAGGTCAGGTGTATCGCATGGACTAACAAGAGTAAAATCTTTTTCTCAAGATGACTCACATATTTTCTGCAGCTTCGATCAAATTGAAAAAGAAGTTTCGTCTTTCCTAAAATTTTTAGAAGAAGTATATTCCGATTTTGGATTTAAAGACCCTACATACAATTTATCTCTTAGGCCTGACAATAGGTCAGGTGCTGATGAAATCTGGGATAAATCAGAAGAAATAATGAAGAAGATTTTAGATTCCTCCAAGATGAACTATTCTGTTCAGGAAGGCGAAGGAGCATTTTATGGCCCTAAAATTGATGTTACTATTCCAGATGCTTTAGACAGAGAATGGCAGCTTGGAACTGTTCAATTAGATTTTTTTGCGGCAAATAAATTTGGGCTGGCTTATGTTTCAGATGATGGCTCAAAAGAAGAGCCAGTGGTCATTCATAGAGCTATTTTTGGATCACTTGAAAGATTTTTAGGGGTTCTAATTGAACATTATGGTGGCCAATTTCCATATTGGATAAGCCCCGAGCAGTTTTCAATAATTCCTATTTCTGAAAATCATTTTGATTATAGCTACAAAATACAAGAAAAATTAAATGAGCTTAATTTGCGAGGGGAAACTGACAATTCAAATGACAGGTTTAATAATAAAATAAGAAAAGCTCAAATTAATAAGATCCCACTAATGATTATAATTGGAGATAAAGAAGTTGAATCCAATCAGTTCACAGTTAGGCTTAGAGACGGCTCTAATATAAGTGAATTGGAGTTAGATAATTTCAAATTGTTGTCGGAATATACAGAAAAAATAAATGATGATAAAAGCCTCTCAAAACTATTAAAATATGGTAAAATTTAAGCATGTCTCAAGATTCAGTAAAAATACATAGAGGGCTTGTAGGAGTTTACTTTGACAGAACAAAAACAACCTTTATAAATGGTAAAGAGGGAATTCTTGAATATTGTGGCTATAGTATTCATGATTTAGCTGAAAAATCCACCTTTGAAGAAACTGCCTACTTGTTGCTTAACGGAAAGCTCCCTAACCAATCAGAGCTTAGTCAATTTAGCACCGACCTAATTAATGCTAGGCCTATATCTTCAAAGATTATAGACATAATTAGATCTATAAAAGACGCGCACCCGATGGATGTTCTTAGAACTTCTGTTTCTGCATTATCTACATTTGATGAAGAGGCAGGAGATAAAAGCTATGAAGCAACTATGAGAAAAGGAATAAGACTAACGTCTCAGGTGCCCACAATAGTTATGGCTCATAATGCGATTAGAAATAAAAAGGAGCCAATTGAACCAAGCAAATCTCTTTCTCATGCAGCCAATTTCCTTTACATGCTAGATGGGCAAACTCCTTCAGAAAGTGCCTCTAAATTAATGGATAAAGACTTCATAGTGCATGCTGATCATGGCTCTAATGCGTCTGCTTTTGCAGCAAGAGTATGTGCCGGAACTCAGGCAGATCTACATAGTGCAATAACTACTGGAATTGCTGTTCTATCTGGTCCGTCTCATGGTGGAGCAGCTGAAAATGTAATGAAAATGGTTAAAGAAGTTGGGTCTCCTGACAAGGCAAAAGATTATGTAACTAATCTTTTAAAAAGTAAGCAGAGAGTAATGGGATTTGGCCACAGAGTATATAAATCCCAAGATCCGCGAGCTGGGCACTTAAGAGAAGGAGTCGAAAAGCTTGGTCATGAAAAAGGTCAGCCTGAATGGTATGAAATATTAGTTGCAGTTATGGATGCAATGAAGCCTTACCAAAGAAGAGGAATTAATGTAAATGTAGATTTTTTTGCAGGCGTAATTTATCATCTTCTTGGAATTCCAACTGATTTGTTCGTGCCTATTTTTGCTGTTGGAAGAATACCAGGATGGACTATTCAAGTCTTAGAACAATATGAACATAATATATTATTAAGACCTTTGTTAGAATATACAGGTGAGCATCAACAAGAATATATTCCAATCGAAGAAAGAAAATAAAAATATTTTAAATAAAATATTTGAAAATTCTTCCGAAGTAACTCACTCTTCTTTTATTAATTTTGCCCTTTATGATAGAGATTTCGGCTTTTACTCCAACAAAAAGAGAATGCTATTGGCAGATTTTATAACTAGCTCACTTACTCATAAAAGTTTTGGAATAATGATAGCTAAACAAATAATCCAGATATGGGATTATTATAAAAATCCAAAATATTTTTCAATAATTGAGCTTGGTGGCAGTTCAGGAAAACTAAAAGAGGATATTATTTCTTATATGAAGAAACATAATAAAAAAATTTATCGTAGCCTCATCTACTTAAACATAGACGAAGTAAACGATGATTCTCTTTTGGACATAAATTTTAATGCAAAGTATGGATGTATTATTTCAAATGAGTTTTTTGATGCCTTGCCTTTTGATAGGTTCCAAAAAAAGAATAAGTATTTAAAAGAAATATTTATAAAAAAAGATAGCGAAAACAATCTTGTAGAGGTATTAAAAGATAGCGAGAAAATTAATATATTTGATAATAATTTTATTTCAAAAATTCCGGAAAATTCAAGAATAGAAATTACACATAACTTAAAAGAGATTTGCAATAAAATATCCTCATTCCTAGATCATTGTGTGATGATAACAATAGACTATGGATTTGAAGATCTAAATAAACTTTTAATAAATAATCCTAATGGCCATATTAGGTGCTTTTCAGGTCACAATATGGATAAGGACATCTTAAGCAATATTGGCAATAAAGACATTACCTGTGATGTTAATTTTTTCTTCCTGAATTATTTTTTAGAAGAGTCTGGATTTAAAAAATTAGGATTTTGTTTACAAGAAAAATTTCTTCAAAATATGGGCATAGCAAATTATTTTAATTCAATAAAAGATCCCATTGAAAAACAACAAATAGTATCACTAGTGAACCCAGATGGGCTAGGAGGGTTCAAAGTATATTTTCACGAACTTTCCTCAAAAGGTTTCTGGCCTCAAGGTTTAAATTAATAGAACTTTCCGTCAGGAACAACTTCCGACATAGACGAGGAATCAGTGATTTTTTTAATTGATGTAGTAAACGCTGATTTCATTAATGCAACATCTGAAGCTATAGGCATCCATAAAAACCCTTGGCTAATTCTTCTCTCAATTTCTTCAGGGGTGCCACAGTGTATTCCAGTAGGGATTCCATGTTTTTTTCCTGCCTCTAAAACTTTGTTTACAGCTGCAACATGCTTCGGATGCTGATTGTCCATGCCTAAAGGGACGCCTAATGTGGCAGCTAAATCATTTGGTCCTATAAAAACAACGTCAACCCCCGGGACCTGCATAATGCTATCAATTTTATTTACTGCCTCTATATCTTCAATCATTAGCACAACACAAATTTCCTCATTGGCATGTTTCATGTAGTCAGGATAAATTGCATTTGGTCTTGTAGCTCCAATTCCTCTTGTGCCAATAGGAGGATATCTACATGCATCTACTGCCCTTTTTGCCTCTTCGGCATTCTTTACATCAGGAACCACAACTCCTAAAGCTCCAGAATCCACAACTCTTTTAATAATCAAGGGGTCGCTGCCTGCTACTCTCACAAACACTGGTATTTCAGTGTGCTCAACTGCTCTGAAGCAATGAATTAGGTCCCCTAAATCAATTGAGCTATGTTCACATTCAATATTTATCCAGTCTACTCCAGTAGATGCCAGAGTTTCACACACTAAAGGATTTCCACTTGAAACCCATGTGCCTATAGAAGGAATTCCTTTTTTTATTTTTGCTTTTGCGATATTTTTTTTCATTTTTTTAATTATTTTTGTTATTAGTTGTATTATGTATCAAGTTTAGAAAAGAAAACAATAGAATACTCTAACAAATAACTTTAAGGAAGCTATGGGAAGATTTAACAAACTAGAAACACTAAATTACATTAAAAAAACAAAAGTTGTGCCTGTTTTTTATAACCCTAGTCTAGAAGTGACTATAGAAGTTGCCTCAGCCTGCTATAGAGGCGGAATAAAAATTTTAGAATTCACAAACAGAGGAGATTTGGCATGGGAAGTTTTTAAGGATCTAGAAAAATATTGTAAAGAAAATTTGCCTGAAATGGTTTTAGGGGCAGGCTCAATTTCTGACTCAACTATGGCTGATATGTATATTTCTATGGGTGCAAATTTTATTGTTGGGCCTTTAACAAATGAAAGTGTAGCGACCTCTTGTAATAGAAAAAAGGTGCCCTACATGCCAGGCTGCCTAACACCTACGGAAATATCAAAGGCTGAAGAATTAGGCTGTGACGTAGTCAAGGTTTTTCCAGCTGACTCTTTAGGAGGGCCATCATTTATTAAATCTATTTTAGCTCCAATGCCATGGTCTTCAATAATGCCAACAGGTGGAGTTGATATGAATCCAGATGGATTAAAAAAATGGTTTGATTCTGGAGTATTCTCTGTAGGCATGGGGACAAAGCTTTTTACAAACGAAATAATGCAAAACAAAGATTGGGGTCTTCTTGAAAAACAATGTAAAAAATTAAGTAAAATATTAAAGGATATTAGCTAAGGAGCAGTTTATGAAAAATGTGGCAACATTAGGAGAGATACTTGTAAGACTTGCTACTCCAAAAAAAGAGAGATTTGTACAATCAAATAATTTTGATATTGATTATGGAGGAGGAGAATATAATGTTGCTGTATCACTAGCTCAATTTGGCGTCCCAACAAAATTTATTACTGCTTTGCCTGATAATCCTATCGGAGATGTTGCAATAAACAGAATAAGGGGCTATGGAATTGACTCTTCAAATATAATTAGACAAGGCTCTAGAATTGGTCTTTATTATTTAGAACATGGGGCTGCTATGAGGCCCTCTAAAGTGGTTTATGACAGAGCTAGAAGTTCTATAAGTGAAGTAGAATTGGGGGATTTCGATTGGGCAAAAATTTTTAAAGGAACGGACTGGTTTCATTTCACAGGAATAACTCCAGCTCTGTCAAAAAAAGCAGCAGATGTTACATTGGAAGCTGCGAAAGCTGCGAAAGATATGGGGCTAACAGTAAGTGCAGATATGAATTACAGAAAAAATTTATGGTCTCCAGAAGAAGCTCAAAAAGTAATGAAGCCCTTAATGAATTATGTAGACATAGCAATAGGAAATGAAGAAGACGCAGAAAAATGTTTAGGGGTTTCCGCGGAAAATCAAGATGTAACTTCCGGAGAATTAAACCCAGATGCCTACAAAGATGTTCTGAATAAGCTTTTTTCTGAGTTTAAATTTAAAAAGATTGGAATAACTCTTAGAGAAAGCTTATCAGCAAGCGATAATAATTGGTCTGCGGTTTATTCTGAAGGAGATAAAATGCATGTAGGGCAAAAATACTCTGTGCATATGGTTGACAGGGTGGGAGGAGGAGATGCTTTCTCAGCCGGCATTATATATGGAAATATTCAAAAGATGTCTCCAGAAGAAACCCTTAAATTTGCTGTTGCTTCATCAGCTTTAGCGCATACAATTCATGGGGACCTGAATTTAGTTTCACTAGCTGAAGTTAACGCAGTAGCAAAAGGTGATACAAGCGGGAGAGTTCAAAGATAAAAAAAAATTATCTAATAAATGCTACTCTTAGTTTCTGCTTATTTTTTTTCTTTTGTGGAATAATATATGCAGACGAATCAAGCCCGAATAGCAACCATATAAATATATCTGGAAACAAGTACTCCCTCCAAATTAAACACACAGTAAATCCAAAAGTTGGATATGTGGATTTAACTTTTCGAGTTACTGAAAAAGGACCAAAAGTCCAAAAAAACAATTATAAAATATCAGTAATTGCAGAAAGAGGAGAAGAAAAATTTCAAACTTTTGCGCTGAACAATCCTACAAGCCCCGATGTATATAAATGTGTATTTGACCTAGAAAAGAGTGGCGAGTGGATTTTTAAAACAAATATATCTGGTGATAATAATGAGGAAAATATTGAATTTTCTATTTATATTGAAGATAGGAATAGGGAAACCAGCCCATTTTCATCATCTTTTTATTTATTTGCAGCGATTTTTTTAATTATATTTTTAGCTCCGTTGTATATTTTTAGAAAAGTTATATTCTAATAACTTGAAATAAGATTAGGAGAAATTATGTCAGGATTCAAAGTTGCTTTAGTAGGGGTGGGACAGCGAGGACTTCAGCACCTTGAGGCTTTATGCGATTTACAGGAAGAAGAGTTAATAAGAATAGAAGCTCTTGTAGATCCGTTCAGTGAAAATTTAACCACTGAAAAAATTAGCAAGTATGTACCAAAATATAATGACTCTGATATAAAATTATTTACTGATTATGACAAGTTCTTAGATGAATGTGAGGTTGATGGAATATGGTTTGTAATTCCACCAAATCAGCACACAACTCAAATAGAAAAGGCAGCTCAAAAAGGAATCGCAATCTTCGCTGAAAAACCCCAAAGTTTATTCTTAGATGAAATTTTTCCAATGGCTGATGCCATAGAAAAGTATGGCGTTCCTTCAATTTGTGGATTTCAAATGGAGTATGATTCCTGGTATACAAAAATAAGAGATTATCTTAATGATAAATGGGTGGCCTCCATGACAATGATTAATTGTGGGGCTGTTGAGACCCATGGGGTAAAACATACAATAATCAAGAAAAACCAAGGTCCAGAAAACAGAATATGGACTGCCGATAGAAAGTGGTCCGGAACTTCCATGGTTGAGGCGGGGATACATCAAACTGACTTAATGAGGTATTGGTCGAATGATGAAATAAGCTGGGTGCAATCTTCATACGTAGAAAGGCCATCAAAAACAATTAAAGAGGAGGGCGACAATCCTATCGCCTATCACGTAAATTATGGATTTAAAAAAGGAGGAACCGGAACCTTAATTCTAACGAAGCCTGCAGGAGTATTCTACACAGAAAGATATGATTACATTTTAACTTCAAAATCTATGATTAAATTTGAGGATGACTTAATTGCTTATGGTGTTGATGAAGATAAATACTCAATTGAAAAAGGAAGGGAACATTTTCAAACAAAAGGTGTTTATAAAGAAAATGAAACGATCAAAGTTTTGGCTAAGGGGCCCCACAAAGATGCAATGGGACAACACAACACAAAGCTAATTTCTGAAAATTTTATAAAATCAATAGTATTGAATAAACCAGAACTAAGAAAAAATTCATTTAAAAGCTCTATAAATTCTTTATCAGCTGTGTTAGCGGCAAATGTTTCTTCTTCTATTGGTGGCCAAAAAATTGATATTCCTGAATTTGAAACATCTTCTAAATTTTCAAAATTTAGAACGAAATATAAATAATAAAAAATGAAAATAAAATCAGCTAAATTATATTCTTTTCCTGTTAGAGGAGGAACTGAATGGATAATCCTTAAAATTTCTTCAGATTCCAATTTTGATGGATTTTCTGAACTTACAATGTCAAACTATTCTTTAAAAAACAGTCTTCAAAATTCATTAAGCAGCTTACTAAAGAAAATTCAAAGTGAAGACTTAAAAAATGACGACCAAATTAATGAATTGCTGAGTAATTCTGATGAAAACTATGATCTTGCAGCCGCGACTTCTAGGAGCGGAATAAGATCTGCATGCTCAGATATCTTTGCAAAAGAAAATTCAAAGCCTATGCATGAATATTTAAAGTCTAGATATTCATTACCAGGCACCCCATCAAATTTTGTTAATCTTTATGCCAACATTAATAGGTCACTTTTGCCTGACGATAATGGCCCTGCAGATAGAAGTCCGAAATCATTTTCAAAAATGGCAAAAAAAGCGCTTGATGATGGATTTTCGTATATTAAATGCGCACCTTTTGATGGCTACCCTAATAATTATTATAAAGAGGGCAGGTTCATTCAAGAGGGACTGGCAAGGGTAAAAGAAATAGCAAAGTTATTAGATAGAGATAAAAAATTATTAGTCGATTGTCATTCAAAATTTGACCAACAAAGCGCTATATCAACTGAGAAAAAACTATTCAAACTGGGCGTCAATTGGTTCGAAGAACCTATGAACCCAAAAACATCTTATAAAGAATTAAAGGAGATAAAAAAAAGAATCAGCGGATATCTTGTTGGAGGAGAAGAATTTTATGGAGTAAAAAAATTTTTAGAATTATTAAAATCAGAAACATTGGACATATTGATGCCTGACATAAAGTACTGTGGCGGCATAGAGGAAGCCATAAAGATCGGAATAAATTTAGCCAAAATTTCAAAAGGTTCTTTCTCAATTCATTGCCCTTCTGGGCCAATATCACTATTGGGTAGCGCTCATGTCACAGCCGCGCTAAATTCTGAGCTGCCCTTAGAGCATGCGGTTTATGAAATTACAGATAGATCTAATCATCTTAATCCCAATGAAAAAATTATGAAGGGCAAAATTTTTTTTCCAAGAGGACACGGATTGGGCGCAGAACCAAACTTTAATAATAATCATAAAATTATTATGGAAGTAGACTTATGATTTTAGAAAAAAACAAAACAAGATGGATAAGCAGAACTAAATTAATTAGCTTACTTAATGATAATCAATTAAACCAAAATATAATCTCAATAGAAGTCGTCGACTCTGAAAAGTTAAGCGGAATTAAAGAGCTTGATTCTTTTGGGAATATAAACCAACAAATTATTGTAATAGTTTCAAAAGAACACTCCTTATTTATTAGTCTCCCCTTCCCATTTAATAAACTAAAGCCAGAATCCTGTGCAGAAATAATTAGCATTTTAAGCAATGACATTACTATTGGTGTTTTATTTTTTGAATTAGGGTCATGGGTTTCAGGGATCATAAAATACAAAAAAGTTTTATTATCAAAAAGAGGCTCTCGATACGTAAAAGGCAGGCATAAGGCAGGGGGACAATCTCAAAGAAGATTTGAAAGAAATAGAGAAAAATGGATTGAGGAGCTAAACAAAAAAGTCCACGCGGATATAAAAAGATATATATCTCCAGAACAAAATAATCTTGACTATTTTATTCTGGTGGGAGAGGAAAATAGCTTAAATGAATTTGTTAAAGCCACAGACTTAAATAAAATATTTGGGCAAAAAATTATATATAGAAAATCTAGCTTTAAAAACTATAATTCAAAAACAATTTTAAAAGCTTCTTCAAATTTATGGTCATCAAAAATATATTTAGATGATAAAAATGCTATAGTAGAAAAAATATAATTAATTATGGGTGATTTAGAGCGAATAATATATTTTAACGGAAATTATGTTCCCGAAAGCGAAGTAAGGGTGCATTTTAGAGATCGAAGCTTTAAGTATGGTGACGGCGTTTTTGATATGACAAGAACTTTTGGTCACAAAATATTTAAAATTGAAGAACATGTCGAGAGGCTATATAAATCATTAAATTACATGGATATTGAGGTCAATGTTTCAAAAAAAGAAATGGTTAATATATCAAAAACAGTTTTAGAAAAAAACCTTCATTTGCTAGGCCCTAACGATGACTATTGGATAGGGCAAAGAATTTCAAGAGGGGTAGATAAAGTTGGTGGGGAACAATGGGATCTAGACGGTGGGCCAACAGTTATTGTTGAGTGCGCTCCTCTTCCATTAAAACCAAGAGCATCTCTATATGAAACCGGCATAAAAGTTTGGACACCTTCTACAAGAAGAACTCCTTTTCAAAGCATGAGTCCAAGAGCAAAAACTCATAATTATATTAATTTAATTTTGGGAGACAACGAAGTTAAAAGAATTGATAAAGATGCATGGGCCATCCTGTTAGATATAAATGGGAACATAACCGAAGGAATGGGGAGCAACATTTTTACTGTTGTTGACGAAACTGTTTATACGCCTAAAACGCAACATGTCTTGGGAGGAATTAGTAGAGAAACAGTAATTGAGCAAGCAAAAAAAATAAATATAGATATCGTAGAAAAAGATATTGAGGTTTACGAGGCAATAAATTCTGATGAGATATTTTTAACTTCTACAAGCCTTTGCATATGCCCAGTAACTTATTTTAATGGCAAGAGAATCGGACAGGCAACATATGGTCCGGTCACAAAAAAATTAATTGAGTCATATAAGGACCTTGTTTCTTACGACTTTGTTAATCAATATTTGTTGCAATTAGATTAGCGAAGGGCAAACATTAAAGAGCCTAGCCACAGAAAAAATTTAACTTCGCGTGCAGCTGCCTTAGATATCTTGCTCTCAATATTTTGGGGGGGGCACCCTACTGCATTAAAAGCCGCTTTACCTTATGCGCCCCCGATACGCCAAGGCTGGATGCGCTTTTTATTAAGCGGCATTATTATTTTTCTTTGGTCTAGATATAACAATATATCTTTAAAAGTGGAAAGGTCTGAGGTATTTCCTTTATTCAAACTTGGAATGCTGTTTAGTGTCCAACTACTTTTTTTAAACTATGGAATAAGCAAGACAACTGTAGCTTCTAGTGTTATCTTAAACAGCACTTACCCTATTTGGGTAATTATTTTAGGCCCCATGTTTATAAAAAGCGATAAATTTACCTTTTTAAAATTTATAGGGGTTGTTGTTGCTTACTGTGGAATAATAGTTACATATTTTGATTCTTTAGATAACAGTGCGTACCTTCTAGGAAATTCATTTTGTCTTATATCGGGCTTTTTATTAGGGGTGCGGACAATATATTTGGCAAAAAATAGTGACTCCATAGCCCCTATGAAGCTACTAATGGCCCAAGCCGTGTTTGGAACTATTGTTTTCTTGGGGCTTAGCCTTCTAATTGAGACAGACCCTTATAAAATTTCAATGATCTTAGTTTGGTCAATAATTTATCAGGGGGCTGTTGTTGCGGGTTTTAATTTTATAGCTAATATTTGGTTGCTAAAAAATTATAAGCCCTCACAAGTCACCGTAATACATTTATCTCAGCCTATCTTCGGAATTATAATTGGATGGGTAGTCCTGAACGAATCAATTGGATGGGCTGTTGTTTTAGGTTCGTTCTTAGTTATCTTAGGTTCATTCTTGGTAAGAAAAAACGTAAAAAAAGTTTAATTAAGAAAATATTCATTTTTAAGTAAGATTTGTGCTAAAATCAACATTTGAAAAATTTACATATAAAAACTTGCTTTAGGAGGCATGAAAATGGCAGTAAAAATGAAGCCACTTGGAGACAGGGTTGTGATAGAACCCTCAGAGGATGACGCTGAAAAAAGTGCTGGTGGAATTTATATTCCAGACACAGCTAAAGAAAAGCCACAAAAAGGTAAAGTTGTTGCTGTTGGACCAGGAAGAGCTAATGACGAAGGAAAAGTGCTGGATATGCCAGTTAAAGTTGGGGATGTTGTTGTTTACTCAAAGTATGCTGGAACAGAATACAGTGAAAATGGAACGGAATACTTAATAGTTAAAGAGTCAGATATTCTGGCAATAGTTTAGGAGAAAAATACTATGGCAAAAGATTTAAGATTTGGGTCTGAAGGCAGAGCTAAGCTAAAGGTTGGAATAGATACCTTGGCTGACACAGTTAAGGTAACGCTTGGACCAAAAGGAAGAAACGTAATATTAGATAAAAAATTTGGGCCGCCTCAGGTTTGTTCTGACGGAGTAACAATTGCAAAAGAAATTGACCTAGAGGATCCCTTTGAAAATATGGGCGCCCAATTGATCAAAGAGGCATCAAAAAAAACTAATGATGATGCTGGAGATGGAACTACAACATCGACTGTTTTATCTCAGGCTATTGTAGCTGAAGGTTTCAAAAATGTAGCCGCAGGCGCTGACCCTATGGCCATAAAAAAAGGCCTAGAGGTTGCTCTAGAGTCTGTGAAAAAGTCTATTTCTAAACTTGCCACTCCTGTGGAAGGGAAGGATCAAATAGCTCAAGTTGCTACTCTTTCCGCTCATGATGATGAAATGGGGGGGCTTATTGCAAATGTTATGGAAAAAACAGGAAAAGATGGTGTAATCACTGTAGATGAAGGAAAAGGGCTTGAATACGAAACTGACTATGTTGAAGGAATGCAAATTGATAGAGGTTATATTTCTCCATATTTTGTGACTAATGCTGACAAGATGGAGGCAATTCTTGAAGATGCCCATGTTTTGGTTACTGACAAAAAGATATCGGCTGTCTCAGACCTGCTTCCTTTACTGGAAAAGGTTCTAAAAGATGCGACTAAGAATATTGTTGTAATTGCTGAAGATGTAGAAGGCGAGGCATTGGCCACTCTTGTTGTGAATAGAATGAGAGGCACCTTGGCTGCGCTTGCTATAAAAGCCCCAGGCTTTGGCGACAGAAGGAAAGAGATGTTACAAGATATAGCAATTTTGACTGGCGCGAGAGTTATAACCGAAGATGTTGGCTTAACATTAGAGGGCGCTGAAATTAGCGATCTAGGAAAAATCGGAAGGATTGTTTCTAGAAAAGATGACACCACGTTTGTTAATGGAAAAGGAAACAAGGGCGAGATTCAAGGGCGAATTGAACAAATTAAAGCTCAAATAGAAGAAACAACTTCTGATTATGACAGAGAAAAGCTCCAGGAAAGAATGGCTAAATTATCTGGAGGGGTCGCTGTAATAAAAGTGGGCGCTGCAACGGAAATAGAGCTTAAAGAGAAGAAGCAGCGACTTGAAGATGCTTTGTCTGCCACAAGAGCTGCTGTTGAAGAAGGAATAGTTCCAGGTGGAGGAACTGTTCTGATTAGGTCAGCCGATGCATTGTCAAAACTTAAGTCAGATGACGAGCACCAAACAGGAATAAACATTTTAAAGTGTGCCTTAGAAGAGCCGGTTAGAGTTATTGCTGATAATTCTGGAGCTGAAGGTGCTGTGGTTCTCGCAGGTGTATTGAAGGGAACCGGAAATCATGGTTACGATGCAGCGACAGATGAGTTCGGAGATATGCTTAAAATGGGAATTATCGATCCGGCAAAAGTGACAAGAGCTGCTGTTGAAAATGCAGTTTCTGTAGGAGGCATGATTCTTACAACAGAATCTATGATGACTGATATTCAGGAGCCAGCTGCTCCTGCTCCTCCAATGCCTGGTGGTGGTGGTATGGACGGAATGGGCGGAATGGGCTTTTAAATAATAGGTTAAGTTTTAAAAAGGGCGGCCATCACATCCGCCCTTTTTATTTTTTGTCTTCGCTTTTCAATCCTTCGTATAGCTTGACCATGCCATCCATCCATGCTTTTTGCACTTCAGGACTCCAAGACGGGTCAAAGTCAGGATATTTTTCTAGAATCTTGGAAACAACAACTTCGTTTATTTCTAATTTATCTTGCTTTTGGGAAACATTTTGCCTAGAAACTATAGTTTTTTCAGATTTTTTTCTACTAGACAATCCGTGCCTTCTTGCAAGTATATATGCGGAAAGCTCTATTCCGGCATCTTGGCATGCCTGTATGAAAAAAAGTTGGCATTTACTTAAAACGCCTTCATTAATTCCGAAGTACCTAAATGCTTCATTGAATTGAGATCGCGTAGCTCTAACTAAATCAATTTCAAATATTGGCTTATATTTCTCCTTTAAAATTATCTTAAGGCAGCTCCTTCTTTCAGCTCCTACAGATGAAACGAGTTCTTCAAGTGCCCTTAACGGAACACCCACATCATCGACAAGATCAAGGTTTTTTAGTGCGGTCATGAGCTGTTGACCAGAAGTTCCAGAGTACCGCGGACCCCAAACGCTTCTATCTATCCTAGCAGGCATACCCTCACTTAATAGTTCTAAAAAATTTCGGAATGTTCTATATGAAACATACGGAAGACCAACTTTACCTAATTTTCTTTGCATTTTAAATATAAATCCTTATTAAACAACTTCATATATTCTACCACTCATTCCAAAATTAATCATATTTAGAATGTACAAATTTCCCAGCAGGACAATATTTGAAACTACTTTTCAGAATGTTCATAATTATGAATATAAATCAGAACCTATGGGAGGTCACATTGAAAATAGACATATCTAACATTGAGTTTGATGCTGAATCTACAGCAAAGCTTGAATCGAGAAAAGAAAACAAGAGGTGGTCCAAGTTTTCAAATCAATTTGTTCCTGTTGTTAATAAAGTTTCTAATAAAAAATATAGGCTTGTTTCAGGGGCAGAAAAAATTCATTTAGCTAATGAAAAAGGAGAGGATTCCGTCGAATGCAATCTTGCAGACGAGCTTAACTTAGAACAAAAAGGCGCACTCGAGTTGAGGCTTTTATACCAAAGTTCTGATATATGTCCAATTAATTTAGGTGAAGAATTTCTTGCTTTCAGAGAAAATTTTTCTGTAACTCAACAAGAGCTTGCAAAAAAGACAGGAATAACTCCTGGAACGATACACCACTATGAAAGCCTAATAAAAACACTTGCGCCTTCTCTAAAAAAACATGTTAAAGAGAAAAACCTAACTTTTAAGGAAGCCAGAAGCATAGCTGATATAGAGGACCATGAAAAACAATTTGAGCTTGCAAAGCCCTTTTTAGAAGGAATATTAAGTTCTGTTCATGTTGAAAAGATTGTGTCTTTGGCAAAGAAATACCCTAAAGTTGAAGTAAATATGATTATTGAAAGTGTTACCAAAGGAAAGCCAATTGTTGAAAAAGTGACTGAGGCAGACAAAGCAGATAATGAAATAGAAGCAAATTCTATAGACTTTAATACAATTGAATCTAGGATCCTAGATTTATCCACTGAAATAGATTTAATACAATCCGAGGAAATTCCAGAGTTTAAGAGACTCAAGTTAATAAGCTCATTAAGGATTTTGCAAAGCAGGACCCAGCTTGCGCTCACCTCATTAAATACAAAAGTTGAGGGGCTGGGATTATTGAGCAAAAGAATTAAAAACAAAGCCTAAAAAGCAAAAAAAATAATCTTGAAAAAAATAATAAGAAATAGTTTCTATTTTGGAATATTGTTTTCAATTATGTATTCTGGCTCCTCTGCAATAATATGCAGATTTGTTCTGTCTTGTTCAATTGACTGGAAAAGCTATATTATCGGATCATCAGTTATTGTCTCATTTGTAGTTTTGATAACTTTGTTAATTTCGGCTGCAATTAGATATTTATACAATATAACTAAAGTTTAATTTAGGAGAAAAATGTCTGAAAATAATTTTGATTTAACAGTGTTGGGGGGCGGCCCTGGAGGATATCATGCCGCAATTAGGTCAGCTCAGCTTGGGCTTAAAACAGCATTAATAGAAAAAGATGACGGTTCTGGAATAGCCGGGTTGGGGGGTGTTTGTTTAAATTGGGGGTGCATACCAAGTAAATCTTTATTAAAAAATGCTGAATTAGTTAATCAAGTTAAGGATTCAGAAAAATGGGGAATATCATTTGATGGCGTGTCTTTTGATTTTTCAAAAGCTATAGAAAGAAGCAGAGACGTTTCAAAACAATTAACCCAAGGAATTGAGTACCTAATCAAAAAGAATAAAATACAATTATTTAAAGATGAAGGTTTGCTTGAAGGAGCCACTGAAATATCACTTAAGTCTGGCGGAGAAAAAATATCTTCTAAAAATATTATTTTAGCAACAGGCGCAAGACCTAGAAGCTTGCCAAACCTTGAAATAGATGGAAAAAGAATCATAACAAGCAGGGAGGCTTTAGAGTTAAAATCACTTCCAAAGGCAATAGGAATTATTGGTGCTGGCGCAATTGGGGTGGAATTTGCTTACTTATTTAATGCCTATGGCGTAGAGGTTACAATTTTTGAGGCACAAGATCACTTGGTTCCTAATGAGGATCATTCTATTTCAGAGGAACTTGAAAAGGTTTTTAAGGCACAAGGGATCAACTTTGAGTTGGGAGCTAAAGTATCAAATACAGAAGAAGTGGAAAGCGGAATAAAAATAGAATACGAAATTAATGGAGAAGAAAAAAATTATTCAGCAGAAAAAATATTAATGGCTGTTGGGGTTCAAGCTAATACAGACAACATGGGCCTTGAGAAAGCTGGAATAGACCTAGATAGAGGGTTCGTAAAAATAAATGATTCAATGCAAACGACTTGTCCTAATATTTTTGCCGTTGGTGATGTGACTGGTAAATTGATGTTAGCGCATGTGGCTTTCACTCAGGGAGTAATTGCAGCAGAAACGATATCTGGCTTAGAATGTGCTCCTATAAATTATTTAGATATGCCAAGGTGTACATACTGCCAGCCTCAAATAGCAAGTATAGGACTAACAGAGAGCCAGGCGAAAGCTGAGGGGTTTAATATAAAAGTATCTCAGTTTCCTTTTAAGGCTGTTGGCAAAGCAATAGCTGTTGGTGACTCTGAAGGATTTGTAAAAATGATAGCTGACCAAGATAGTGGTGAGTTATTAGGGGCTCATATGATTGGCCCAGAAGTAACTGAAATGATAGCTGAAGTAGGTCTTTTAAAATACTTAGAAGGGACAGATATGGAGATTGCTGAGCTTACCCACGCACACCCAACATTGTCAGAAGCAGTTAAAGAGGCGGCATTGTCATTAAACAATGGGGCAATTCATATGTGATGAGCTAAATTAGCTTATTTTTATTATGGCTGTACTTGAAGATAGAATGGTTTTTATATCCAGCGTCTTTTAGCTTTTCTACTCCACCCTGCCCTCTATCAAAAACCGCAAAGGTTTGGGTCACCGTGCAGCCAAGCTTCTCAACTTCCTTAATTGAATTAATTAAGCTGTTGCCGCTAGTGATAGTATCATCAACAATAGCGACTTTATCTTTTTGATTAACAGACCCCTCTATAGAATTTGAAAGACCATGATCTTTAACAGATGGCCTAACATAAAATCCATTTAGCTTTCTACTAAATACCATATTAGAAACAAGAATTAATGATGAAATAATTGGAATTGCCGCAGTAGCCGGGCCTCCTATTGCAGTTATGTCATTATCCAAATTATTCAAAATTATCTTTGAAATTATCTCTGAGCCAATAGGGTCTAGAGTAATCATTCTGCCATCAATATAAAAATTACTTTTCGCCCCAGAGGCTAAAGTAAATTCTCCGGTTTTAAAAACATTTAGCTTTTCTATTCTCTCTGCTAATTCTTCTTTTAGGTCACTCATTTATAAACTTCATTTTCTAAGATATACTCAAAAACATTTGGGGCCACAAAGTGATCCCACTTTTCTTTTAATTTAATATTCTTTCTTATAGTAGAACTTGAAACATCAATTTTATCAATATTGATAAAATTAAACTCCTTGTTTATTTCGCCTTTTTCTGGCGATTTCCTAGGGGCAACAATAATTTGGGCTTTTGATAACAGCTCTTTGCTTTTATGCCAACTATTTATTTGGTAGGCACTGTCTTCCCCTATAATTAAATATATTGGGCCTTGATTTTTAGTCTCTTTAATTATATCGCTCACCGTATTTATTGAGCGAGTTATCCCTCCTCTTTTAATATCACCACACGAAACCTCAAAAAATTCATATTTATCTAGAGCGAGCCTACACATTTTTATTCTGTGCTGAGGGCTTGCTTTTGGAGGGGATTTTTGCTCCCAGGTTGAGCTTAAAGGCGAAAAAATCACCTTATCTAAACAATATTGGCTACGAGCCTTTATAGCTATTTTTATATGACCGAAATGTATGGGATCAAAACTACCACCAAATATTCCTGTTCTCATTTAAACTCCATTTCAATATCATCAAATTTTATTGTTGCCCCCTTTGAGACCCCGGCATCTTTAAAAGCTTTAAGGTACCCGCTCTTATTTAATAAATTATGAAATTGAAGTTGGGCCTCTGGTTTACTCAAATTACTCCCCTTTGCTACTCTTACTAGTTTTTTATCAAATACTTGTACTGTTTTTTCAGAAAAAGAAAAGTTATGGGTCTTGGAGCTTTTTATTATGGGGGGCTCGTGAATAAAAACATCATCTTTTAAGGGCTCATTTTTTTTAATATTTATTTTACTCAAACTAATCACTGAATTTATTAAGCGCTTAGCATCCAAACTATTTTTCTCTACATAAAAAATATTATCCTGATTCATATCTGAGAAAAACTCATGCTTTGGTGCTTCTTTTGATTGATTCAATATTAGAATTTTTGAGCAATGATCATTTATTTTAGCATTAATAATATTATTAATAGTCTTATACGTATCAATAGCATCGTCATCATGATTTATAGTTATTATTAGAACTTTTGCTTCGTTTAAAAATGATGAATATTCTAATGCTTTCTTATAATTAATAAAATCAGGAATCTCTGCAACTCTAATACTTTCAATGTCATCTTTAATTTCAGCTATAATTGGAGTGGTAGTTGTAAATGGATAATTAGCTTCTTTGGTGCCAGCGTTTGTTATTTGATTTAATATATAAGATTTTCCTGAGTTTGATAGCCCAAATATTATTACCTCAGGCAAGTCTTTTATTCTTAATTCTATATTTATTTCTTGGCCCCTATCTCCAGCCTCAGCCAAAAGTGGCTCCTGATTCATAGAGTTCTTAAATGTTCTGTTTCCTCTTCCTCCCTCACCTCCTTTTAACAATAAAATATCTTTATTTTTTACTATTATTTTTTTATTATTGAAAGCTACCTCTGTGTTAAAAGGAACGTTTATAATTAAATCTTCCCCTTTCTTTCCATTTTTTTTTGACTTACCACCATCACCACCATCACCAGATGTAAATACTTGTTTATCTTCGAAATGTCGTAAATCCCAAATGTCTTTACTAGGTTTAAGTATTACATCACCACCATCACCACCATCACCACCATCAGGACCACCTCTTGGAACAAATTT
>JAYZIQ010000013.1:0-8999 GCA_036165455.1 Chloroflexota bacterium
GGATATTGCTTTCTCTTGGCTTTGGCATGATGTTGTTTTGGGCTTTCCCTCAACCCTTACTACCATTGTACTCAAGAGAAATATTAAATATTGGAGGTAGTGGTTATGCAGTTTTATCAGGATTGTATTTTGCTGGCTCAATGATTGGATCAATACTTATAACATTGTCTATAATCAAAATTAAAAGTTCAAAAATTTTGATTATAAGTGCATTATTGTTTAGCTTTTTTGTTTTACTTGCTTATCACTCAACATCACCAGTTTTATGCGGCATATTCATATTGCTTTCAGGTATATCTCACTCTGCCTGGTGGATATCTATGCTAGTTTTTTTGCAAACAATTGCAAAAGAATCTTATAAGGGCAGAGTTATTGGATTTTATTTCGGGTTATTGGTGTCAGTTGCTATTGGCTCAATTATTGGCGGCCTTATAGCAGAATATATAGGGATAAGGCCAACTATCTATGTAGCTATGGCATCTTTGGTATTTATTCATTTGATAACGTTTATTTCTCCAAAATTCAGAAGTTTAAATTTATCTAATAAAGATTCATATTAGTATTGCTTTTAAATTTGTTTTTTTGCAACATATCGATGTATGAATCCTCTATTAGGTAAAAATTTTATTTTTTTAATCACTGCCAACTGTCTTGCGTTCTGTGGATGGGTTTTTAGAAATTACTTAATTAATTGGTATGTGCTGGAAAAAACAAACTCTACTTTAATGGTAGGGCTATTTGCAGCAATACCTACTTTTTTTGTATTATTCCTGTCTCCTTTTGGTGGACAGTTAGCTGATAAATTTTCTAGGAAAACAATTTTTCTAATTATGAGAATTTTTAGTATGACCTTCTTTTTTCTTTTGGCCTTCTTTATTCACATAGAATTGTATCCTCTTTTATTCATTGCTTTATGCTTTTCAGGAATTGGAATTACAGCTGGACTAGAAATAAGTGCTTCTAGAAATTTAATCTTAGATATTGTTGGATTTAAATATTTAACTTGGGGCAACTCTATTACTGAATTTCTTAATTCATTTTTGAGTACAATTGGGCCATTAACTATTGCAGTATTTTTTACATCTATATCTGACACAAGAGTATTTTTCACTATGCCTGCCGCACATTTTGCGAGTGTTATATCAGCACTATTACTTTTTCTTTACTTCAAAGAAAATAAATCTGGATACAGCGAAGATAGTGATGAAGCTGAAAAAGATAAGTCAATTAAAGAAGGTATAGTTTATTCTTATAAATCTGTAAATATAAGGATTCTGCTCATATTAACTTTTACTTTATTATTTTGGGCACTATCACAACCTTTGATACCAAAAATTGCAAGAGATGTTCTAGATTCTGGATCTACTGGCTATGCTATATTATTATCAGGTGAAGCCTTAGGAGCTATTGTGGGATCAATAGCTCTACCATTATTTCCAAAATTATTTAGAAATTCAAAGTCAATTGTTTTTTGCATATCTATTTATGGAGTAGCTCTACTATTTTTTGCCCTATCAAAATCTATTGTATTTTCAGTTTTCGTGCTTGCAATAGGAGGGTTTTTTCATGTTATATGGTTTACAGTCATAATAATTCTTCTTCAAACTATTCCAGATGTTGATCATAAAGGAAGAGTTATCGGCTTATTTTTTACATTTATACAAGCTTATGGGCTAGGCTATATTTTAGGTGGATTGATGGGCGAATCAATTGGAATAATCCCTACTTTAATTGCTGCAGCAATCATTCCAATAATTATTCACTTTATTTGTTATGGGGCATCTAAGGAATTTAGAGCACTAAAATCTTAGGCTAAGTATAGTCTTTGCTAACCCAGCTAGCATATCTAGTTTTATCTTTTACTGAGAAAAACTTTTGGGTTTGCGCCTCATCTTTTCTAACTTCCTCGCAAACTTTTATTATATCTCCTAGCAATTCTTCCGGAACTCTTGTTATCCCGTCTGCATCTGCTACTAGCACATCTCCCTCGGATACATTCAGACCGGAAACTTCTACATTTTCTCCTAAAGATATCGCATTAAATGGACCATGACCCGGAACCCTTCCTTCAGCCCAAACACTTAAACCAGACCTTTGAATTCCAGGGACATCTCTAATTGCGCCGCATGCTACTACCCCAACTGCTCCTAGGCATGAATGCATAAAAGCCATGTTGTCTCCAAATAAAGCTCCCCTATTTCTTGGCGAATCATTATCTTCAATTAAAGATATAAATGGGTAATCTAATGAAGAAATTTTTTCATAATAATCTTTCCAAGGAACTGGCTCTGAACTTGGTTCATTTAAAGCCGTTGCTTTTATAGTTGTAGCTATTCCTACGATTGTTGGAGCCTCTCCTGTATACCTTCTTAAGCTAGTCCCAGAATAATCTTGACTTTCTGGCACATAGCCTCTTATTTTTATAGCAGCATTTTGGACAGTTGCAGAATCAAAAGCAGTTAAATCATTTAAAATTGAAATGTCTATTTTCCCCATTTTTTTCCTTTACTTAGAGCTCTCAAATTATTTAGATATAGAATTATCGTATAATAAATAATTCTTAATGAACATAAAATATTTTAAATGATAACAATAGGAATAATAAGTATTTCAGATAGAGCCTCAGAAAAGATTTATGAGGATCAAGGCATACCTTCAGTAATTAATTTTTTTGATAATCACTTCTCATCAGGCTTAAACAAAATATCAATTGAAAAATCTATTCTAATTCCTGACAATTTAGATCTAATAAAAGAAAAAATTATTGAGTATGTTGATGAACATAAATTAAATGTGATTATTACTACAGGAGGAACAGGCCCATCGAAAAAAGACTTAACTCCAAATGCCACTAGAGAGGTCATAGAAGAGGAGCTTCCGGGGTTTGGAGAATATATGAGAGCCGAATCTTTAAAATATTCAAAAAATGCTATTTTGAGCAGGCAATTAGCTGGAATAAGAAAAGACTCAATTGTATTGAATTTACCAGGCAATCCAAATAGTATTTGGGAAATTTTACCTAATGTAATTGATCAAATTATCCATTTCGTTGAGGAAAGAAATAAAGATTAATAAAATTCTTCCTCTCTTTCCCATACCTCATTTGAATCAGAATCCTGTCTTTCATACCCTTTTTCAAGATCTTCAAAATTATTGAATTCGTCTTCTTCACCAGAATCAATAATTCTAGCCCATGTTTTAACTACAAATATACCGTCTCTAGTAAAGCTTACATACGCAATTGCTCCTCTCTGACCGCTCCTCTTCCTTACAAGGTAACCTCTATCTTCTAATGCCTTTAGAGACCTAGAATACCTAGCCTTATCTTTTTTAAGATCTAGATTAAAAGAATCGTTTGGTGTCCATGGAATTATAAATTCAGTGTCATCCAAAAACCTTTCGTTACCCGAAGAAGCTAATTTTTCTTTTGAAATAAGAATTAAGTTATTCCACATCCACATTAGAATGTCTCTTTGAGTTGAACTAATTTTGCCTCTAAATTTTTTCAATACACCAATATTCAAAGAAGGTCTCTAGGATTTACAGTGTAATCTAAAAGAGATAAATTTTTAATATCATCAAATCTTAATAGTAGGAGAGAAAATGGATTTTTCAGGAAAAGTAACTGTTGTAACTGGAGGAGCACTAGGAATAGGAGGAGGCATATCAAGGAAATTGGCAGAAAAAGGTTCAAAAATTGTTATCGCGGATATTGACTTAGAGTCAGCAAATAAAAATTCAAAAAAAATAATAAATATGGGTGGAGAATGCGAAGTAATTAGAACAGATGTTTCTAAGTCAAAAGATATTGAAAATATGGTCAAATTTGCTATTGAAAAATATGGAAGAATAGACAATCTAATACAGAATGCTTTTTCTACGGGAAATTTTTCAGAAGAACTTTCTGGTTCTGCCATGAAAGTCTCTGAAGAAGGCTGGGATAAAGGAATTGCGATGCTACAGAAAGCGATTTTTTTAGGAGCAAAATTTGCTGGCGAAGAACTTATTAAAAACAATGGAAATATCATAAATATTTCATCTGTGCATGGATTATTGATGTCAAAAAATGCAATTGTGTATGAATCTGGAAAATCTGCTGTAATAGGAATGACCAAACAAATGGCATGTGATTTTGGGCCGTTAGGTGTCAGGGTAAATGCTATATGTCCTGGACATATAGTTACTGAAAAAATGGAAGTTAGGTGGAAAGAAATGCCTAAGGGATTAAAATTTTTTGAAGAGCAATATCCTGTAAGAAGGACAGGGGTACCAGAAGATATTGCAAATGGCGTAGCTTTTCTATGCTCCGAAGAAGCATCATTCATAACGGGTCATTCATTGGTAATTGATGGAGGCTTAAGTATACAGCTTCAAGAAGACTTTGGTGTTGATCAAGCTAAATATGCCCAATCAAACGATGTAGAATTCCCTTACTAACCTAAGCTAAGAAGATAATTCCTGCTCCGGCTAATAATCCTGAAACAACCTTAATAAAAAGATTTTGAAAATCTAATTTTTCAGTGACTTCTTTCTTAATCATTGCCGCAAGTAAAGCACTGAGAATTACCGCAAATATTGGTCGTGCTCCATTGAATGAATTTACTATTGAAACATCTAGTCTGGTTAGGGCTATCACAATCATATACATACTAAATAGAGGGCTTAATGTTTCTGCTATAAATAAAGTTAGCCCTCTAGCCTTGTGCTTAAAAAATTTATTTATATCTGAAACATTTTTTAAACTAAACATAGGAATGCCAGCAGAAATAAATAGTCCTAAAGCTCTTATGCTAAGAACTTGGGTAGATGAAAAGCTACTCTCATCTACAGACTGTTTTAAAAGCACACTTGCGATCGCAAAAAGGATCCCTCCAAATAAAAGGCTTGAGATTGCTGTCTTATTTATCGGAGAAAACTTACCTTCCCATCTTAACGATGCGAATATTGATGAAATAAATATTAAAATTATGCCCAAATATTTTGAATAGCTTAAAGATTCATTAAGTACAAATAATCCAGCTACCGGAACAATTATTGTATGAATTAGATAAATAGGCTCAACTCTAGATATTTCCTCTAAATCCATGGCTTTGACAAGAAAGATCAGGCTTAAACCAAAAAACATCCCAGAAAAAATTAAATAAAAGAAACTAAAACTAAATGTTTCTGATTTAAAGCTAAATGGATCTAATAGGAACATTGCTATGCAAATTACCAATTGCATTCCTCCACTATAAAGACAAAAAGACTTGTAGTTTAAGTTATCTTCACCTTCAAGAACGAAGAATTTATCAACAACATTAACTGCAGCCATTATCAGAGCTGAAAACAATGGCAACAAAATCCATAAGTCCATTTATATCTCGATTCTTATCTAATAAGTTAATTAAAATCCCATTTTGAGAAATTAAAGTTATTTTTATTGTGATCTCTCACCCTATCTTCAGATTCCCTTATTTTTAATTCAGTATCAAGTTGATCTGGATTGCCCTTTTTCCCAAGCGCCAATATAAAAACTACATGATTTTCATTAGGAATGTCGACAGCACTCTTCACTAAGTCCTCGCTCCAACCTCCCATTGGATGACTTGCTATCCCTAGCGATTCAGCCTGCAGCATCATATTTTGTCCGCAAAATCCTATATCTAAAAACTTTTTATTAATATTCTTATCGTCAGATATTGCAAATATTGCAAATATTTCTGCGTCCTTAGCCCAGATCTGATTAGAATCAGAAAGTGACATTAAAACATTTTTATAAGTATCATCTTTTTTGCTGACGAATATAATTTTCCAGGGCTGCATATTTCTTGAGGACGGGGCCCATTTTGTTGCTTCAATGAGCAAGTCTAATTCTTCTGGTGAAATTGATTCACTAGAAAAACACACTGAGCTCTTTCTATTTAAAATTTCAGGAATAATTTTTTCATTCATGATTGCATTTTATCAGTAATTTTGCCTATTATTTCATCAATTGGTAATTTACCTGGGGGAAGATCTTTTATTAACTCATAAATATGCTCTGCTTCGCTATGAAATCCGCCTGTTAAACCAGAATCCTTGAAAGTTAAAGATATTTCATTCATTTCACCAATCCATCTATAAGCTTTATGTTTTATACTTGGAACAAGCGTCAAAGCAACATGATGAAAAAATTCATCCGAGTATTCTAATTCATCTAATAACTCTTGATATACATTATTTCTTTTTGCGGCTATCAATGCTCCGGCAACTAAAGCTTTAGAGCCTTTGGTAATTGCTGCATAAACCATCTTTGTTGCAGAAGCTTGAAAATCAGATCCTCTCAGAATAATTAAATCCAGCCCTTTGCCATTTAAGAAATTTATTTTTTCAGATAATTTTCCAGATAAATACGCTCTTGGGGAATAATCATCCCGTGGCGGACCACCCATTATACTTCCATCTATATAATCTACTTTTCTATCATCAAGAATTTGTTTAAGTTTTTTTGCTGTCATTGTTGAAATTGCATTTAAATCACAATAAATTTGGCCATCCTTTGTTCCGTGCTTTGTGTACACATCGGCTGTTTCTAATGCTTTATCTGGAGGTATTACAGAAATAACAATATCCGCTGTTTTACTAAAATTTTCTACAGAGCCTGCATCTTTAATTCCATATTCACTTGCCCTACTCTTACTAATTTTTGATCTTCCATCATAAACAGAAATAACATTATATCCATTTTTTACAATATATCTTCCAATTTCAGATCCCATTTCTCCAAGCCCAATTAATCCGATTATCATAATACCTCCCTTTAATTAACTATCTATTGAAAATATTATAATTTTTCAAAAAATAAAAAAATGCGTCATTTGCCTATAGAAATTAATTAGGCCGATGCGTTAAAATATAAATCAGTGGACTAAGGGGTGTTGTTAGTTAGCGGTATTATTTTTCCTCCAAGAAAAATATCTAATAAATAATACCCCCAATTCACTTTTCATTCCCCTTAAATAAAAATTTCTTCAGAAGAACCAATAGGACTAGAAGATATTGATTTATTTTTAAGAAAATTTAATTCCTCTTTAGAAATTTCCTTGAAATTTAACGCAGCTTCTAACCCCATCTTAAATAAATTTTGATCTCCAGGAGGTAGAAATGAAACAACATTATTAGATAATGTAAATTTAACCGCCAAATCTACCATTTTTTTATCACTAAGAGGCTTATACCAACATTTTTCATAATCTCTATTACTATCTTTCCATAATGTATCTGCCATAGATTTCAAAGCTAGGACTGCGGTTTTGGTTTTTTCAGCTTTTTTCAATATTTCTGGTCCAAATCCAACTTTTAAAATTAAGCTCCAATTGACAGGAAAAAGGATCGAATCAAATTCATGATTGTCTAAAAGCATATTAGCAACTTTAATTGAGTGGCATGAAAATCCTATATATTTTACCTTTCCTCTGTCTTTCGCATTTATTAATGTTTCTAAGGCACCTCCTTTTGAAGTTACAAGTTCATAATCTTTTTCAGATTTCATTCCATGAAGTTGATAAAGATCAAGATAGTCAGTTTTTAAAAGCTTTAAAGAATTATCTAAATCTTTTTGAGATTCGTCAGAACTTCTACTGGATGTCTTGCAGGCCAAGAATACATCTTTTCTTATGCCTTTTAATGATTTGCCCATTAATTCTTGAGCATCTCCATATCCAGGAGCAACATCAAAATAATTTACCCCTTTATCAAAGGCATATTTCACAATATGGTCTGAACCTTCTTGGCCAGTATTTTTAATTGATATTCCGCCAAGGCCAACTATTGACAATAGATCATCATGGCGACCAAATTTTCTTTTTTGCATCTTACGAGGATGGCGGAGAATAATTCGAAAGTGCTTTTCCAGCTTTTTTTGATATAGCGTTTATATCTACTGTTTCAAATATATCAACTTCCCCTACGCCTTGAGCCTCGACTGCCATTTTTATTGCAGCAATATCTTCAAAACTCTCTGCTTCTATAGTAACAATAAAGTCAAAAGGTCCCCTAAGAAATTCTATATTTGAAACTACCCCACCCATAGACTTTGCTAACTCTTGGACAGCCGCCTTCCTGTCCTGATCAGGGTTTTCTATAAAAGCTTGGTAGCTTTCAGGGGAATAAGTTCCTAATGCATAAAATTTTTTCATAAATCTCCTTTGCACAAAGTTTAATTATTCCTAGATTATAAACTAAAAAGAAATATTAAATTTAGCTAACAACCCAAATATTTCATTAAATCATCAATCAAAATGACAGGTATTAATTTTTTATTAGCAGAAATAATACCTGTGCTATTTGGAAACTTAACTAAGTAGGCCAAAATCTTATCATTATTTTCCAATATAAATAATGGATAAATTTGTAATGAGTCTTTTATTTTAATTCCAATTTCCATACACCCTGAATCAGAGCTTATCCCCGGAAAACTACTTATTTTTACTACAGGCTCTAGTAATTCGGACTCAGAAGGAGAGAATTGCTGATTAGAAGTTCTTCTGTGCTCAACAAGTATTAAATCTTTTTCTTTTAAATACGACTCAATTATTTTTAAATCTTTTTCTAGTTTAAATTCCGAATAGTCAGGGTCTTCATTGTTTGAGCAAGAAATAATAAAAAGTAAAATAATGAAAGGTATTAAAAGCACTAAAATTTGAATTATTTTTTTAATCATATCTCCGCATTAAATATTAATAATAACAAAAATATAAGCATACCAATTCCATAAACAGTTATTAAGCCAAACTTTAATTTTTCATTTTTTGCTCCAAATTTCGCAGCAACTATAAGAGGCATGTGAATCATAAGCAATATGATTGTTATGTCCCATTCCCCTCCTGCTTCACCATGATTAAGGAAAATAAATTCTATGTTTCTTGTACTTACTATCAATGGGAATGTTTGTGCTTGCTGATAGATTCAATTACTTTTACTTCAGAATCAAGTACATAATTTATTTCTAATCTATCATTTGATAGTTGGTGAGATAT
>JAYZIQ010000014.1:0-13055 GCA_036165455.1 Chloroflexota bacterium
TATGGGCAGAATTTTGCTCTTATGAAAGATTAAGGTCAAAAAGTTATTATGTTCCTAATAAAATATATTCACTGGAATATGATAGCTTTACTTATTGGTTATCTAAAAAAAGAATTAAATTATGTACACCAGAATTAAATGCCAGTTTAATTTCAAGAGGTTTGAGTTATTTAGAAGGAATTGGAATAAAAAATGAATTATATTAGCGAAGATATTTTTCCAAAAAACTATAAACATCTGGATGTTGAAAAAAAAATAGTTCAAGAGTGGGATAAAGAAAATATATATTCTAACTTTAACCCTGACTCTAAAAAGAAAATTTTCTCTGTAGATACTCCTCCTCCCACAGCAAGTGGTTATTTGCATATAGGTCACGTATTTTCATATTCTCATCAAGATTTTATTGTTAGGTTCAGAAGGATGATGGGAGAAGAAATATTTTACCCAATGGGGTGGGATGACAATGGACTTCCAACTGAAAGGAGAGTCCAAGATTATTTTAATGTTAAATGTGATCCTGAAGAAAAGAGCGTAGAGAATATATTAGAAAAAATTAAAGAGAATAAAAAAAGCTCTTCAGCTTTGAAAGTCTCAAGGAATAATTTTATTGAATTATGTCATATCGTAACAACTGAAGATGAAAAAGTGTTCAAAGAATTATTTATGAAAATCGCATTGTCTGTTGACTGGAATCATGAATATACAACTATTCAAGATTTGCCCAGAGAGCTTGCCCAAAAAAGTTTTATAGATCTATATGAAAAAGGATTTGTTTATAATACGGACAGTCCATCTTTATGGGACCCTGAATTCCAAACAGCAGTAGCTCAAGCAGAAATTGAAGATAGAGAAATGCCAGGCGCTTTTCATGATATTAGATTTGAGACTGAATCAGGTGAATCATTTAATATTTCTACTACTAGACCAGAACTACTTGCAGCTTGTGTAGGAGTAGCAGCTCATCCAAAAGATAAGAGGTTTAAACATTTAATTGGCAAAAATGCTATAACTCCACTTTTCGGTATTAAAGTACCAATATTTGGAAGTGAACTGGTTGATATGGAAAAAGGAACTGGAATTTTAATGGTATGTACATTTGGAGATAATGTAGATGTTCAGTGGTGGCAAGAAAATAATTTAGATACAAGAATAATAGTTAATAAATACGGCAGATTGGATGAGGTTAATTTTGGATCTGAAGGGTGGGAATCTAAAAGTCCTGAAAAAGCCAATATTTATTATTCGAGAATACTTGGGAAAAATTTGAAACAGGCTAAATCTGAAATAGTAGATATGTTGTCTAATAAAGATAATTTTGAAAATGAACCAGCTCTTATAGGTAAACCTAAAGAAATTACTCATAGCGTTAGATTTTATGAAAGAAGCAAGACCCCTTTAGAAATATTAAGTACTAGGCAATGGTTTGTTAAGTTAATGGATAAAAAAGAATTGTTAATAGAGAAATCTAATCAAATTGATTGGCATCCAGATTTCATGAGGAAGAGATTTGAGAATTGGACTGAAAATCTTCAACTTGACTGGTGTATTAGCAGGCAAAGATTTTTTGGCGTCCCTTTTCCATTGTGGTATAAACTCGATCAATCTTCAAAGCCTGATTACAATAACCCGATCGTTGCTGATATCTCTGATTTACCAATAGACCCAACTGAAGATACCCCTTTAGGTTATTCAGAGAGTGACAGAGGAAAACCAAATGGATTTATTGGAGAAAAAGATGTATTTGACACATGGTTCACAAGTTCATTGACTCCTCAGATAGGAGGGAAATGGGATAAAAATGATAATTTTTTAGATAAAGTATTTCCTTATGATATTAGACCTCAAAGCCATGAAATAATAAGGACTTGGGCTTTTTATACTGTTGTAAAGTCAGCACTTCACCATAATGATATACCTTGGAAAAATGTAATTATTAGTGGATGGGTTTTAGATCCTGATAGAAAAAAAATGAGTAAAAGCAAAGGGAATGTAGTAGTTCCTAATGATTTAATTGAGACATATGGTGCTGACGCAGTAAGGTATTGGGCAGCTAACGCAAGATTGGGAAGTGATACTGCAAATGATGAACAAATATTTAAAGTGGGTAAAAAGTTAGTAGTTAAATTGTTCAATGCAAGTAAATTCGTACTTAATGGTGCGCCAGAATCTATAGATATTAAAAATATAACTGAACCACTAGACTTGTCATTAATTTATCTATTTAATGAATACCTAGGCCAGATAACCAAAAATATGGAGAATTTTCAGTTTTCTGATGCATTAAACAAATTAGAAGATTTCTTTTGGAATTATTTTACAGATAATTATATAGAACTAGTTAAGAATAGAAGTAAATTTAATGATTATGGGCAGAAAACTCTCTCAGGATTAACAACATTAAGACTGGTATTAGAAAATTTACTTAAATTATTTGCTCCATTTACTCCTATGATAACTGAAGAAATATGGGGGTGGGTATATAGAAATAAGAATTCAAATTATAAATCTATTCATTTTGAGAAATGGCCTGAAAAACTTAATTTAGATTTCAAAGACATTAGCTCTGAAGCACTGATTATTGCTAGAGAAGCTATTGGTGCAGTTAGAAAAGAGAAAACGAATATGGGTTTAAGTTTGGGTGCTGAGGTAAAAGAAGTAACAATAATTGCTAATAAAGACCTTCAAAGTGTGCTTAGTAAAGTTATTGATGATATTAAGGATGCCTCAAGATCCCAAAGTATTATTATTAAAACTGACTCTCAGGAGGGGATCAGGGCTTCTATAGATTAATTTTCTGATATTTCTATATCGCTACCAAAAAAATCAATCCAGGGTTTGAATTGTTCTACAAATTCCTTGCCTTCTTCAATTGTTGTAAGACCTTTGACTGCTCTTCCAGGATCATAGCCTTGAGCTTTTGCCATTGCTTCTATTCCCCTTTTAGTTAGCCTAACTCCTCCAACCACGAATTCGTCTCCGTTGTCATCTATGACTATAAGGTCTAACCCCTTTTCTTTTTCTTTCCAGAATAACTTCATTATTTTATTATTTTTGATAGTTCATCAAGTATTTTCCCAGCTATAACTCTTTTTGTCTCTATTTCTGTTGAAGATATACTTCCATCTTTTTTAATCATTTTTACTTGATTGTAATCAGATTCGAACCCAATTTCCTTGCTCGACACATCGTTGATTACAATCATATCCAAATCTTTAGTTTTTAGTTTATCAATTCCATTACTTAAATGATTTTCAGTTTCTGCGGCAAAACCAACTTTGATGCAGTTATTTTTTTGTATGCTTTTTAATATATCAGGAGTTTGCTTTAAGTTTAATTCTAGATTTTTTCCTGCTATTTTCTTAATTTTCCCCCCAGCTTTAAACTCTGGAGTAAAATCTGATACAGCAGCCGCCATAATTATACAATCTGTATCTTTTACTCTATTCTTTATTTCAATCGCCATTTCTTCTGCAGTTTCAACAGAAATTTTATTAATTTTCGATGTAGTAATTAAATTAGATGATGACACTAAAGTTACGTCTGCACCCCTTATTAAACCTTCTTCAGCAATGAAATGACCCATTTTTCCTGATGATCTATTGCCAATATATCTTACTGAATCTATAGGTTCTTTAGTTCCTCCAGCAGAAACAAGGATTTTTATATCTTTTAACCCATTTTCTATTCCTAGAATTCTGTTTATCTCATTAGAAATGTGAGTTAAATCCTTTAACCTTCCTTTGCCAAAAGATCCTGAGGCTAAATATCCTTCTTCAGGCTCCATAACTATGACTCCATTTTCTCTCAAAGCATCTACATTTGCTTTTACAGCAAAATGATCATACATATTTCCATCCATTGCTGGGGCTATTAAAACAGGTTTAGTAGTTGCAATGACAGTTGTAGAAATTATGTCATCGCATACTCCTCTAGCAATTTTAGAAATTATATTGGCTGTAGCAGGAGCTATTACAATAATGTCTGCTGTCTTTGATATGTCTAAATGATCAATATTTGATTCTGAATTATTATCCCATAAAGAATCTGTAACTTTGTTATGAGTTATTCCTTCAAAAGTTGCCTTTCCAACAAACCTTTTTGCTGATTCAGTCAGTAGCACATGAACTGAAGCTCCTTTTTGGGTCCACTCACTTGCTAAATTTACTGATTTATAGGCAGAAATACTCCCTGTTACGCAGAGAGCAATTTTTTTACCTTTAAAATTTTCTACATTATCTATCATTATTAATTTTATAAATTAATCTTAAACCTTCTAAGGTAAGGTTGGGCTCTATCTTATCAAAAATTGAAGTATGATTGTCTATTAAATTTGCAAATCCTCCAGTACCAATCACAAAAACATCTTTATTTTGAACTTTTAATTCATTTATAATCCTTCTTATAATACCTTCAGTTAAAGATATGTAACCCCAAAATAAAGATGACTTTAATGACTCATCAGTGGAATTTCCTATTACTTTAATGTTCGCACTAAGATTTTTAAGATCAATATTTTTTAATAATGATGCATTATTAGATAGAGCTTTTGAGGCTACTTCTAATCCAGGAAAAATTGACCCTCCAATAAAATCACCTTTTTTTGAAATTACTTCAAATACTGTAGCTGTCCCAAAATCAACAACTATTTTGTAAAGATTTTTTGGGTATAAATAGTTCACAGCTACGCAGTCAGCAATTCTGTCTGCACCTAAATCAGATATAGGCTCATAATCAAATTTTATTTCTGGAATTGAACTAGAATCTACAAATATAGGGTTTAGGTTTAATTTATTTTTCATTTGAAGAATAATTTCATCATTTAAATCGGGAACTACAGATGAGATAATGCATCCATCTATATTGATATCTTTATTCAGCGTGGTTATATATTCAGTAATAGATTTGGGTATATTAACTATATTTTTTGAATTGCTATCAAATGAGATTGTTTTAATATCATTTTTTGAATAATCTTCAAATATTCCGACTTTTATCTTGCTATTACCTATGTCTATCGCAATTAGCATTTGCCTACTCCAATATTTTAAATACTTGGGGTATGAAAGATATCACATTACTAGCAGTCATTGAAGTTGATCCATATTTTTCTTTAGCTAATAAACCAGATTGGCTATGCACGTAAGTTGCTATAATTGCAGCATCTTCAACATTAATAGAGCTGTTTGATGCTAGACTTCCAATTACTCCAGTTAATACATCTCCCATTCCTGGTTTTGACATACCTCCATTAGCTAAGGTATTAATTTTCTGGATCCCTCCAGGAGTAGTGATTATTGTGTTTGCACCTTTTAAGAGAATAGCTAAATTTGTATTCTTAGAGACTGTTTTTATAGATTCTAGTGAAATATCACTTTTTTTGATATTAAACAGTTTTTCGTATTCTCCTATATGAGGGGTAATCAAGGTAGGAGTCTTGAATTTCTTCCACCAATTCTCAATCCCCGAAAGAACATTTAAGGCATCTGCATCTAGGATTATATTGTGCTTATTATTAGTGTTTGAAAGATAATACATAAGATCTTTAATTTTTTTGGTCGACTCCTCATTCACTCCTAGCCCTACTCCTATAGATATCGATGTAAATGCGGATAAAGAATCATCTAGATTTTTTGATATATCAAATTTGAAATTTGTTACTTCAGGAGTTTCATTTATTATTTCTTTTAGCAAGGAAGATGAAGTTGATATAGATGTATGTCCGGTGCCAGAAATATTTGAAGATTTTGAACTTAATATTGGGGCTCCAGGATACTGATCTGAACCACCAATAATTAAATGTGATCCAAATTTGCCTTTATATAAATTATCTTTTCTTTTTGGGAATATTTTTTTAACTAAATTAAAATCTATTGCTTGGGTGTAGTTAATGCCTTGTTTTTTAATATCTTGTTCTTTAATTCCTAAGTCTATATGAGACGTAGAAGTAAATAGTGAGGGATCTTTTAATGTCCCAATTGTTTGGTAGCCTAGAAATATGATATGAGAAGAATTCAAAGTATTTTTATCGTGAAGCCCTGTGTTTGGATCAAATCCGGATGGTAGATCTAAAGAAATAATCTTGGCATCGAGTTTTAAGGTGAGATTATTTATGAATTTTAGATTTTTTGAGACCTCAGGTCTCATAGGGAGCTTTCCGGAAATTCCAAGTATACAATCTAGAATTATAATATTGCCTTTTTTGTTCTTTATTTTGTATTTATTTATTTCATTTAAGTCTATCCTTAATTTCTTGGCTAAATTTAAGTTATTAGATTTAGAATTAGAATTTATAGAATGGAAGTACTCTATTTCATTTATTGAACTTTCCTTTTCTAATTTATTTCCAATCAATAACCCATCTTCCCCATTAAGGCCAGCGCCTACAACAATAATTAATTTCGACGGATTTAGTTTTGTAAGTATATTAACAACTCCTTTCACTGCCTTTTTTTGGAGTTTTTTTTCTTTTGAATTCAGGTTTATTATATTTTCAATCTTCTTAATATCAGCAGGATTTAGTATTGGAATCATGATGTCATATGAACTATAGCTGTAGCTAGATTTTTTGAATGGCTTATGCTTAATTCAATTGATTTTATGTTAAGTTTTTCAGCCCTTTTCTTTGCTCTCCCATGAAGAACTAAATATGGCTTTCCACTTTTGTGTCTTTGAACTTCAATTTCTCTCCAGCCAACACCACGTATTCCAGTTCCAAGAGCTTTCATGCCCGCTTCTTTAGATGCAAATCTTGCAGCTAGTTGCGCTGGCCTTCCTTTGCAGTAATTTTTTTCGTACGAAGTAAAAATCTTTTCCAAGAATCTTGTAGGATACTTATTAAGGACAGATGAAATTCTATCGATTTCAATAATGTCTATCCCTATATGAATATTTTTGTTCTCGCTCATGGTAAATTGTAAACTTATGTTTTAATCAACTATATTTTATCTGATGTTAATTGATGGAAAAGAAATTTCAAAAAAAATACTTAAAGAAATTTCTAATGATTTGTATAAAATTTCAAAAAATCTAGGCAGACCTCCATCTTTATCAATTATTTTAGTAGGAAATAATTCAGCTTCAGAAACTTATGTTAAAGCTAAAATTAAAGCATGCAATCAAATAGGAATTAAAGGAGAATTAATTAGATTTGATGTAAATGTGCAATCTAAAGCTTTGATGGATGAAATAGATAAGTTAAATAATAATAGCGATATAGATGGAATTTTATTGCAGCTACCAGTTCCAAAAAATTTAAATGAAAGGGAATTGATAGAGCATATAAATCCATTGAAAGATGTTGATGGTCTTACTGCTGAAAATATTGGTTTGCTTAATTCAGGATCACCTAGATTTATACCTGCTACTCCATATGGAATTATGGAAATATTTAACAGAATAGGTATTACTTTGCCTGGAAAAAAAGTAGTAATAATTGGGAGAAGCAATATAGTTGGGAGACCCCTATTTTCTCTTATGAGCGGAAAAGGAGAAAATTCGAACTCCACTGTTACTTTATGCCATAGGTATACAAAAAATTTGACTGAATTCACTTTACAGGCAGATATAATTATTGTAGCCGTAGGCTCTGCAAATATTCTAGATGGTTCAATGGTAAAAGAAGGAGCAATTATAATTGATGTAGGCATTAATAGAGTTGAAGATAAAAGTAAAAAATCTGGATATAGATTAATTGGAGATGTAGATTTTAAAACTGCTAATAAAAAAGCTTCTTATATAACTCCAGTACCAGGAGGAGTAGGTCCGATGACAATAACAATGCTTATGAAAAACGTTTGCAATGCTGCAAGTGAGGTTAAATGAAATTAATTTCTTTAACAAACCAATGTGTTGTAATATTAAATAACACCCGATTCAAGTTAAATAAATGGAAAAAAAAGAGTATTTAGATTTATATAGAAAGATGTATCTTATAAGACGCTTTGAAGAGTCTTGTGGTGAGAATTATTCTAAGGGTTTTATAAGAGGATTCCTTCATCTTTACATCGGAGAAGAAGCGATTGCTGTTGGTTCTATAGCCCCTTTAAGAGAAGATGATTATATTGTTACTCATTATAGAGATCATGGCCATGCTATAGCTAGGGGGCTAGAAACAGGGCCTTTAATGGCTGAGCTTTTTGGAAAAAAAACTGGCGTGAGTGGAGGCAAAGGTGGCTCAATGCATTTATTTGATGCCAGTAAAAATTTTATGGGAGGGCATGCTATTGTTGGTGCACAGATACCTTTGGCTGCAGGTTTTGCGTTAGCTTCACAATATCAGAAAAAGGATAGCATTACTGTTGTTTATTTTGGTGATGGAGCAACTAACCAAGGAACCTTTCATGAGACAATGAATCTAGCAAGCATATGGAAGCTACCAATATTATTTTTTTTGGAGAATAATTTTTATGGAATGGGAACAAGTGTTGAGAAAATAAGAACTAATGGAAAATCTTTTGGCAATTTGGCTGAAAATTACGGCATGCCAAGCACTGTTGTTGATGGCATGGACATCTTGGCTGTCAAAGAGACCACTGAAGAAGCCATTAAGAAGATTAGGTCTGGCTCAGGTCCAGTATTTATAGAAGCCACCACCTTTAGATATCAAGGTCACTCAATGGCTGATCCAGCGAAGTATAGAACAGATAAAGAACTTGATGAATGGAAAGAGAAAGATCCCCTGATTAATTTTCATAAGCATTTAATAAGCCAAGGTTTGGCTGTCGAATCAGATATAGAAAAAGTATCTAAATCTGCAGATGATGAGCTCAATGAGGCAGTTAAGTTTGCTACAGAAAGCCCTGAGCCCGATTTAGATGATATAAAAAATGATATTTATGCATAATGAGTGAAATTACAGTAAGACAATCAATTCAGAAAGGCTTGTTAGAGGCACTTGATGCCGATCCTAATGTTTTCATAATGGGCGAAGATATTGGTGATTATGGAGGGGCTTATGCTATTACTTCTGGATTTCTTGAAAAATATGGCTCTGAGAGAATAAAAGATACTCCTATTTCAGAGGCAGCTTTTATTGGCGCTGGAATTGGAAGTGCTGCTGCAGGTCTGAAACCAATTATAGAATTGATGTCTATAAGTTTTTCTTTGGTTGCTTTTGATCAAATAGTGAATATGGCTGCCAACATTAGATATATGTCTGGCGGTCAGATTAATGTCCCTATGGTTATAAGAGCTCCGACTGGGGCAGGAATGCAATTAGGAGCGACTCACTCACAAAGTTTTGAGACTTGGCTTTGCGAAGTTCCAGGGCTTAAAGTTGTTGCACCCTCAAATCCATCTGATGCACTAGGACTAATAAGATCTTCAATAAAAGATCCAAATCCAGTTATATATGCAGAATCTGCTGGTTTATATGGCTTAAGAGGGGATGTTAGCGATAAATATTATGAAGTAGAAATTGGTAAAGCGGACATCAGGGCTATCGGAGATGATATTACGTTAGTTTCATATGGCCACGGGATGCCAATGCTAGAAAAAGTAGCAGGAGAATTGGATGCTAAAGGAGTTTCTAGCGAAGTTATAGATTTAAGAAGTTTGAGCCCAATGGATTATGACACTGTTAATAAGTCTGTTCAAAAAACTGGGAGAGCACTTTTACTTGATACATCAAGAAAAACAGGAGGTGTTATGGCTGAGTTAGCAGCTTCTGTGCAAGAATCAAGCGGGGATTATCTAGATGGGCCATTGCTTAGGGTTGGAAGCGAAGATGTACCTTGGCCTTATAATAGGAAATTAGAGCAACACGCTATGTCGAGCGTACCTAAAATTTTGAAGCAAATCGAGATAGGATATAGTTTATAAAACAGGAGGAACAATATGATAACTGAAGTAACAATGCCAAGCATGGGTGCTGATATGACCGAAGGCACTATAGTTAAATGGTTAAAGAAAGAGGGAGACGAAGTTAAAAGAGGGGATAAGCTTGCTGAAATTGAAACTGATAAAACAGTTGTAGAAATGGAATCATATGGTGAAGGCATATTAAAGAAAATCGTTGTGGGAGAAGGTCAAGTTGTTCCTGTAGGTGATCTTATAGCGTATGTAGGAGAGGAAGGAGATGAAATACCAGACTCTTCATCATCTTCTGCTGAAACTACCCCAAAATCTGAAGATGCTCCTAAAAATGAAGCCCCTGTTATTCCTCAGAATCAAGCTTCTGGTGCAAGAGTGAAAGCATCCCCAATAGCAAAAAAATTAGCTAATGAACTTGGAGTAGATATATCTACTGTTTCAGGGACTGGCCCAGGAGGGAGGATAACAAGAGAAGACGTAGAGGCTGCCTCTGGTGGTGGTCAAGTTGCTGAATCATCTCAGTCTTCAAGTGATACCAAAACAATTCCTCTTACTTCTATGAGAAAAGCCATAGCTGGAGTTGTTTCAAAGAGTAAATCAGAAATACCACATTTTTACATAAGCAACACAGCTGATATGTCAGATGTAATTAAAGCTAGATCTGAATTCAATGAATCAAAAGGATTGAAAGTTTCAGTTAATGATATTGTTCTTTATGCTGTGACTCAGTCATTAAAGAAATTCCCAAAATTTAATTCATCATTTAGTGACGGAAATCTTATTGAGAATCAAAGTATAAATATTGGAGTGGCTATCGCTCTTCCGGAAGGCTTAATAGTTCCTGCAGTATTAGGTTGTGAGAGTAAAAATTTAGAAGATATGTCTAATTCAGCTAAAGATCTTGCAACTCGAGCAAAAGGAGAAGGTTCTCCTTTAACGCAAGAAGAAAACAGCGGTGGAACATTTAGTGTAAGCAATCTGGGCATGTTTGATATAGATCAATTTACAGCTATTATAGTTCCTCCTCAGTCTGCTATTTTATCAGTCGGTAAAGCAAGAGAGGAAGCTGTAGTTGAAAATGGCGAAATCAAAACTGCTCAACTAATGAAAATGACTTTATCTGTTGATCACAGAGTTAATGATGGCGCAGAAGCTGCTATGTTTCTAGCAGAACTGAAATCAATTCTGGAATCACCAAGTAAAATTTTTGGATAGAGTAAGGCATATCGAATTTGTACTATAAAGAAGAGTTCACTAAAGAAGAAGAATCAATACTTTTAAATCATTTTACTAATATAGATAAGCCAGTTTTCTGCTTAATCAATATGCCTGAAGTTGTCAAAGGTGCTCTTTATGCAAGATATAGCAGATCTCCAAAATCATTAAGAAGACTTTTTTTAGATGAGTTTTGGAATGAAGATGATAAATTTGAATCAATTGAAATCGATAGCTCTAAGGCAGAAAAATTATATGAAAGAGTCTTTACTCAATATGGTGATGATTCTGTTGCTCAATTAGGGGCAGCTCATTTAGCTTGTGAGCAAGCATCAAATCTTTTAACTAAAGTACTTGAATGGGGCAGGCTAGCATCATATTTAGAGCAGAGCACAAGATATATTTATTATGATCAAAAAATGGGAGATTCCTATAGATATATGATCCCCAAAGAATTTAAAGGCTCTTCAATTGAAAAAGATTATATAAAAAATATGGATAATACTTTTGAAACTTATTCTGAATTGGTTAGAACTTTAGTTGAAGTTTATAAAAAAGAATTTCCAAAGGAAGAGGGCGTTAGCCTTCAAGCATATAACGGAACAATAAGAGCAAAGGCCTGTGATGTAGCTAGGTATTTCTTGCCTACCTCTACATTGTCAAACGTTGGAATTTTCGCGAGCGGACAAGCTTATGAGCAATTGTTGATGCGAATGAGGGTTCACCCTTCTAGTGAAGTTAGAGACTATGGCTACATGATTTTAGAAGAACTAAGAAAAGTTATCCCTTCTTTTCTTAAGAGAGTGGATGTGGAGAATAGAGGAATAGAATGGTCCAATTATTTGAGAAATAATCAAGTTCAAACTGAAAATTATGTTAATGAAAATATTAATAATTCTATCTCTGATTCATTAGATGTGGATCTTTTAGAGTGGGAAGGAGATGCTGAAAAAAAAATAGCGGCATATTGCCTCTATTCTTCATCTCAAAAATCATTATCTGATTTAAAAGATATTGCTTCTAATTTAAGCAATAAGGAGATAAGTGAAATCTTGCATGGTTATGCAGGACAGAGAAAAAATAGAAGGCATAAACCTGGAAGAGCTTTTGAAAATTCCTATTATACTTTTGATATTTTATCTGATTATGGAGCATTTAGAGATTTGCAAAGACATAGAATGATGACAATAGAGTGGCAAAAAATGTCACCTGATAATGGGTTTGATATGCCTAGTGAGGTAGAAAAATCTGGCTTAACTAATAGATGCATTAAGCTTATTGATGATTCAGTAGAACTGCATAATAAAATAAATGATAAATTTCCAGATTTAAGAGAATATGCCTTATTGTTTGGCCACAAAATAAGATATTCAATGACCTTAAATGTTCGGCAAGCTTTTCATTTGATAGAACTGAGAACGGCAAAACAAGGCCATATATCTTATAGGGATATATGCCAAAAAATGCATAATCTTATTAAGCAGAAGGCAGGCCATGAGATTTTTTATGAATTAATGTCCTATGTAGACCATGAAAATTATGAACTACAAAGACTTGATAGTGAGATAAAGCAATCAAGTAAAGAAAAAAACTGACTATCTTTTTGATGTCATAATGTATCCTATTGGTATTGCAATCAAGCTAACAAAAAGTCCAATTAAGAAAAATTCTTGAAATACTTGAAGACCTGAATTTAAAGTAGCGTCAGTCATTTTTTGTTGAGCTAAAGGATCAAGAGAAAATCCTTCAAGGTCACTAGTTAAGCTAGAAAATCTTGTAGTGCCCCAAGCTGTTAAAGAGGAGAGTCCGATAGTCATTCCCAACATTCTTGATACAGTTAGTATTGATGATGCTGAGCCTCTTTCTGTATCTTTTATTTGCTTCATTGCACAGAAGGTTATTGGTGAAATGCAAACCCCAAACCCAAGCCCTATTATTGATAAATGTATTGTCATGAATGGATCAGAAATATTTAAATCCCATCCATACATAAAGAAGAATCCAAGTGAGATTAGTATAAAACCAAATAG
>JAYZIQ010000015.1:0-8974 GCA_036165455.1 Chloroflexota bacterium
ATAATATAAAAGTAGATTGAAGAGGCATCAATGAGTAATGTAATAGAATTAAATGATAATAATTTTGAAGAAGAAGTAATAAAATCTAAAGAACCAGTTTTGGTTGATTTTTGGGCTGAATGGTGCGGGCCATGCAAGATGATTGCACCATCAGTAGAGAATATAAGTGGTGAATATGAAGGTAAGTTAAAAGTAGGAAAATTAGATGTTGATTCAAACCCAACAGTTTCATCAACATACGGTATAAGATCAATACCAACACTATTAATTTTTAAAGATGGAGCTCCTGTTGATCAAATTGTTGGCGCAGTAGGGCAAAATGTTATTGCATCTAAAGTCGACAACCATATCTAATGATTTGGCGGTTTATTGCTAAAATTAGAGGTCCGTTATTAAATCTTTCTATAAAGAATGAGCCGTTAGAAAGATTATTTTTCTCAGAAAAAAATATTATTTTTTCTTTATGTATACTTATTGCTTCTTGTATTTGTGGAGCAATTTATCCATTTTTGGAATTTAATTCAGGTTTAAATTTTTCAACATCGGAATTTATCATTAAATTCGTAGGACTTTTAAGTCAAAATTTATTTATTATTTCGGGTTTATATTTTTTAGGAATCACGTTGTTTGCTACACCAATAAGGGCAGGGTTAAAAAATAGTAAAGGGGAAAGCCCAGATAGTATCAACATACTAACATTTAGAAAGCATATAAATTTACTCTCATTAATTCAAATTCCAGTTTTGATTGGAATGATTTCAATTGCGCCAATAATACGCGAGCAAAAAACTTTATCAGATATCATCATATTTATATCAACAATATGGCTATACACATTGATAATAAGGTCTGTATTTGTTTTGTACGGATTCAATTTACAAGTTAAAGAGTCATTGTATTTAAGGTATGTAAAGTCGTTCTTGATTGTCATATTTACATACATACCAAGTACAATGATATTTCAATTGTTTATAGTAGGATTAATAAAAGGAGTGGTAGAAATATGGATTTAGGAATAAAAGGAAAAAATGCTCTGATAACCGGAGGAACAAGAGGCTTAGGTTTAGCCTCATTAAAATCATTATCAAACGAAGGTGTTAATATTGCTTTTTGCTCAAGGTCAGGCGAAGGGATAAAAGAAACTACTGATTTATTAGACAAAAAAAATATTAAATACATTGGAATAAAGCATGAGATTAATAATGATGTAGATTCTTTAAATGAATTAATAAATAAAGCAGAAAAAAATATTGGCAATATTGATATTTTAGTAAATAATGTTGGCGGGTCTCTGGGTTCAGATTCATTACTAAAAGATGATCTTGAAAATTATGAAAAAGTTTTTAATTTAAATTTTTGGGCCTCCCTAAAATTAATGAAAATAGTATCGAAGAACATGATAGCTAATAAATGGGGGAGGATAATAAATATTTCGTCTATATTTGGGCGTGAATATGGAGGCAAAAGTTCTAGTTACATGTCATCTAAAGCTAGCTTAATTGCTGCAACTAAGCATATGGCTATAGAAACAGCCAAGTCGGGTATCACTGTAAACTCAATAGCCCCAGGCTCTATTAAGCATGATGGTGGTTCATGGGAAAAATTTGTCAATGACTCGCCAAAGGAAGTGGTTGATGATTTTATAAGCCAGAACCTTCCTATGGGTGACTTTGGGAAGCCAGAACCAGTAGGTGAAATGGTGGCATTTCTTTCATCAATGCAAGCATTTACAATTACAGGAGCGTGTATAAATATAGATGCTGGTCAGAGCAGTAATCTTTTCTAATCAAACCATTCAGAATCAAATGCTAAACTCATTGGGCTCCACCATTCTCCAGTTGGAGACGGGATCTGTTGTTGAAAATTCATCATTAAATCATTCCACTCTTTAGCTCTAGGATTTTGATCTGCATATTCTTGAAATTTTTCAATATCAAATGAATCTGAGGTTTCCATAAGCATGAATAACCTATTGTTAACTCTCCAAATTCTCATTCTTAATACGCCAATATATTTAAGCCCTTCAAGTGTTTCAGGCCAAACATTTTTATGGTGATTTTCGTATTTTTTTATTAGATCTTGATCATCTTTCAGATCTAATGCTTGCGCAAAGATTTTCATATGTTAAATATATTTTATAGAAATATAATTATAGTTGTTTTAAAGTAAATAAAAAGGATATAAATTTTGAAATACACAGAATTAGCGCAGAGCAAAATTAATATATCTCAATTTGCTTTGGGTTGCTGGCCATTTGCAGGTGGAGAATTATGGGGTAAACAGGATGATTCTGATTCAATAGATGCTGTTAATGAATCTATTGAAAATGGAATAAATTTCTTTGATACTGCTCCAGGGTACGGAGAAGGCAGATCAGAAGAAGTGCTAGGCACAGCTCTTATAAAAAAGAGACAATCAAACATAATTGGAACAAAAGTGCCTCCTAGTGATTTATCACCAAAAAATATAAGAAAAGCCTGCGAGGATAGCCTCAAAAGGTTAAAGACAGATTATATTGATCTTTATCAAATTCATTGGCCTAATCACGACTTACCAATTGAAGATTCTGTTAATGAATTAAAAAAATTAAAGGAAGAAGGAAAAATATTAGCTATAGGGGTAAGTAATTTTGGCAAAAATGATTTTTCAGAAATATCAGAATTAATAGAAGTAGCAACAAATCAATTGCCATATAATGGTTTTTGGAGAGCAATTGAATTTGAAATTAAGCCTGCATGTATTTCGAAAGGAAGTGGAATAATATGCTATAGCCCTTTAGCACAAGGATTGCTAACAGGAAGATACAGAAAAGTAGCAGATGTTCCAGATGGAGTTTCAAGAAGCAGGCTTTTTTCAAAAAGCACTTCCAAACTTTGCAGGCATAATGATGAAGGATGTGAAGATTTACTATTTGATTGCATTGATAAAATAATAGATTTATCAAATAGGCACAATATAGATCCTGCAGTTATAGCATTATCTTGGTTAAAAAAACAAAAAGGTGTAATTTCTATGCTAGTAGGCGCAAGAAATAGAAAAGAAGTTCTTCTTAATAAAGATTCTTTTGAAGATGAAATTTCTGATGAAATTTCTGAATTATTTAATCAAATCACTGATCCTATAAAAGTCCATATTGGAGATAATCCAGATATGTGGAATGCAATTTCAGAGTATAGATAGATTATAATCTTTTAACTTTTTGCATTATTTGGTGATGAGGAATGCCTTGTTTCTTTAACTTATTGTAATCTTCTTCATCTATATCTGACCTATCAAGAAAACCTCTAATATCATATTTTTCAGCTTTCTTAAGAGGCATCTTTCCTTCATGAAACATCAAATCAAGAGGGTAAGCATTCTCCTTCACAGGAAAATGTACTTTCTCATTAATTCTTGCTGACTGGTAAATAGACATCATGATATCTAAAGTTTGCTTTGCTTTATCCCCTGAGCACCTATGATCACTGCCTCCATTAAGCCAATCAACCAATTCTTTGACTAATTTCCCATTTGTATCTCCTCCAATAGGATCGATTTTTTCTTTAGGAATGTCTGCAGGTATTGTTTCCCATCCAGAATTATTTCCCCCTAAATGCTTAACTTCATATTCAGTAATATCAAGGGCACCAATTTCTCCCCTTATAAATATAGGATGGTTAGTTTTCCATTGGGACTCATAATCATATTGAGCTAAATCTGATTGAACAAAAGACTGAATGCCATTTTTATATTGAATAAGACCCATACAAGAATCTTCTATCCTTGTGTCTCTCTCAAATTTATTAGTAGTTCTCTCAACTGAACCAAAAACCCATTCTGTCTCAGGGTCTCCAATAATATATCGAGATCCATCAATATTATGTGTAGCCCAATTAAGCAGTCCTTCTAATGCCTTCAATTCAACAAACAATGGATTGCCAATCAATCCGCTTTCCACTAGTTCTTTGGCTTTTTCCCATCCTGGCGTAAATCTTCTTTGATGCGAAATAACAAGTTTTACATTATTTTCCTCACATGCATCGAGCATAGCTTTAGCTGGCCCTGACCCAATAGCCATAGGTTTTTCACATATTATTGCCTTTACACCTGCTTTAGCTGCTTCTACTGTTTGTTCATGATGTAGTGCATGCCAAGTACATATGCTTACAATATCAGGTACAAAGTTCTCAAACAGATCTTTCATAGAGGAATAAGATTTTTTTACATCATATTGATCCATAAAAATTTTTCTAGCGTTTTCTACTGGATCAACTACAGCTTCTACAGAGATATCTTTCTCATTAATGTTATAGCCATTCATATGCGCTTGAGATATAGAGCCAGCACCAACAACGGCTACAGTATATTTGTTGGTCATAGTATTCCTTTCAATTAATTTAATTAATGATAATTTATAAGTTAAAATAAGAATATGAACATTCCGACATTAATTCAACTTGAAGATGATGGGCTTCTTCTCGAAATAAATAATAATAAATATGTTTTCCCATATAAGTATCTTAGATTGCAGTGCCCGTGTGCTAACTGTATAGAGGAAATGACCGGAAGAAAATTATTAAATGTAAACTCAATTCCGGATGATATTTTTATTGTTGATTATGTAACAATAGGTAATTACGCATATCAATTTCTTTGGTCAAATGCTGATCCGTGCTCTACGACAGGAATATTTACATACGAGCTCTTGGAATTATTAGCAAAAAACGATGAAGCAGTTAAAAAAGTTTAATTTCAGTGCCCTCATAAATATCTAAGTCATAACAATCTATAATATTTTCTTTAGTTAAGACTTTCCCTTTTATATCTGAATGAATCAATTTCCCCTCTTTAATCATAAAAATGAAATCTGAAATTGATTCAGCAAAATTTATATCATGAGTAGAAATTAGTATCTTTTTACCCAAATCTTTTAGTGGTAACCACAAATCTTTTACTCTCTTAGTGTTTTTACGGTCTAAATTAGATGTAGGCTCATCAAATAATATTATTTCTGTGTCTTGAGTTAAAGCTCTTGCAATCCTAAGAATCTGCATTTCGCCCCCAGATAGATTATTAACAAGATCATCTCTTCTTTTGTATAAGTTAACCATTCTTAAAGAATTTTCTATTGCTTCTAGGCTTTTATTGTCATATTTTCCATAAAAGTTTTGGTATGGAAATCTACCCATTTCTGTATATTCAAACACAGTAAAGCCTTGAATATTTTCTCTGTCTTGCGAGATATAAGTTATTAATTTTGATAAATCATATTTTTTTATAGCTTTAACATTTATATCATTAATTAAAACTTCACCATTAGTTGGGTCAATCAATTTTGAAATCAATTTCATTAAAGTTGTTTTACCAGACCCATTCTGACCTAAAAAGGTAGTTATTCCTCCATTAATATCTAATGAAATGTTATCTAATACATTTATGTTATTAGGGGAATAACTTAACCTTTTTATTTTTATGCTCATATTTAATTAATTGTAGATATCGCAGTTCATACAAGAATAAAATTCTGGCAAATCACCAACTACCTTATTCCACTCATCCTCCCAGATTATTTCCATTAATTTTTCTGCTCCAACAATATTCCAATGAGAAAGCGTTGTGAAGTAACTTGTATCAACCAAGTAAACATTTTTATTTATAATTGCGTCTATAGATTCAAACGACTCATCAGCAAACAATGAATCATAGAAATCTTGGCCACCCCATTCAATTGATTGAGGGATAACAATGTACTCAGGATTCATATCAATTAAAGCTTCTTTGGTAATCATGTTATTTGATTCAACACCATTCTCTGAAGCAATATTTAATCCGCCAGCAAGCTCAATTATACTTCCTTCAGTAGAGCCAGCCCCTGCAGCCCAATAAGCATCGTAATAAGTAACTGATAGGACGCTTGGCTTTATATCAAACTGACCCTTAAATTCATCAATTATAGAAATTTTTTCCTCTATAACGCTTATAAGTTTAGAGACATTCTCTGTTTGCCCTATAACATAAGAAGCAAACAGTATGTCATTTATTCTTCCAATATAATCATTATTTAATTGAGTCTGAACAACAGTAATACCTACATCTATTAAAGATTCAATCAAACTTGAATTAGCGTAAGGGTCAGCAAAAACTAAGTCAGGCTCTTGAGCAATTATTGTTTCTATTTCAGAAGAAATTGTAGGCAGATCCTTAGTTAGATCATAAATATTGCCAGTTTCACTTTGAGAAAAAGACGATACGGCAACAATAGTATCAATGTCAGCAAAACCAAAAAGCATTTCATCGTGACCAACAGATATTGTTAGAATTCTATTAGGTTTTTCTTCAATTGTAATTTTTCCATTCATAGCTTCAACTTCTCTAGGCCAACTCAAATCAATGCCATCAAGTTTTTCTATGTTTAATAATCCTTGAGTTCCAAATTCTTCTAGATAATAAGAAAAACTAAGTTCATGATTTTCGTCGTGCTCATGGTCCTTATCTTCGTCGTGCTCATGGTCCTTATCTTCGTCGTGCTCATGGTCCTTATCTTCGTCGTGCTCATGGTCCTTATCTTCGATAGTATTTGCCATTAATGAATCATTAATATTATTTTCACTTTCTACTTGCTGAATTTCATCAATACTGTCACAAGCAAGCAATAAGAAAATAAGTAAAAAAGTTAGAAGTAATTTATGCATTTTTTACCTTTCAATAAAGTTGTTTCTTTGTTTGATTAATAGAAAAATAAAGTAAGGAGCTCCAATAAAACTTGTAATTATTCCTAATCTGATTTCGCTAGGCACTAAGATAGTCCTTGCTATAAGATCACCGGATAATAAAAAAACAGCCCCAATTAAAGCTGAAATTGGAATTACAAGCCTGTTGTCTGGGCCTACAATTAATCTAGTTATATGCGGAATCATTATTCCCACAAAAGCCAGTATTCCACATACGGCAACAGAAACAGAAGTCATTAGTGTTGCTAAAACTAAAAATATAAATCTATTTAATTCAACATTTAAACCCAATGTTTTTGCTGAATCATCAGATAAAGATAAGATATTTATTCTATTTGAAAAAATAAAGAATAGAGGCATAAGCACAATGATAATAGGGGCAGCCATATAGACATGTTCCCATCTTGTATCTTGGAATCCACCAGCAAGCCAATTTAAAATTGCATTAAGTTCACCAAATTTTTTTGAAGAAACCAAAACTAAAGAAATTATTGAATTTAAAAATGCTGATACAGCAAGGCCAGATAGAATAAAAGATGTCCCAGAAGTATTTGTAGAAATTTTTGATAATAAAAAAACTATAAGTGCAGCCAATAATCCTCCAATGAATGAAAAGATTGGAAGTATAAATATTGATGATCCTGCTATCCCTAAAGCTATTATTACTACAGCTCCTACAGCTGCCCCAGAAGAAACTCCAATAATTCCTGGATCTGCCATTGGATTTTTAAAAAGACCTTGAAGTGAAGCTCCGGAGACAGCTAATGCTGACCCCACAAGCAGTGATAATATAATTCTTGGCATTCTTATATTTGAAATTACCATATCTTTTACAGGGTCAACGGTTGAAGAATCTATAAAATATGAAAATAAATATTTAAAAGAATCTGAAAAATTTGTTGCTACAGCCCCATTTGATAAAGATAAAACTATTAAAACTAATCCTAAAATTGAAATTACAGGAACAATAAAAATAAATTTATGATACACGGAAAAGTATCTTATAGATTTTAAATTAGTGTTCAACATATAAAATTCGAACACAATAAATCTCTGAAATTCAGATTTTTTATTGCGAAAACCTTTATCTATTCTTTAAGGAGGTCTCCTGACTTATGCGTACATTTTAATTTAGCCTTCCCAGATATTATCCAGTGACCAATACATCACGCTTAACAGTGGCGCAAACCGTTCGGATTTAAACCGATTCCCTTATCCTTGCAGATCTTTTTATTATTAATATAAAAATTAAATATTAAACCAATTTATTAGTCAAGTAACATTTTTTCTAGTGCTAAATCAGCAATATAATTTCCAATTACTAATGAGGATGTGGCTCCAGGAGATGGTGCATTTAAAACATGAATAGACTTATCTGTAGTTTCTATTGCAAAATCATCAATCATGGATCCATCTGAACCAATAGCTTGAGCTCTTACCCCTGATCCTCCGCTTTCTAAATCTTCAGACTTAACTTCAGGAATCATTTTTTGTAAATCTCTCACAAAAACGCTTTTTCTATAAGATCTATTAATTTCACTAACTCCGGTTTTCCAATTTTTAAGGCCGAATTTAATAAAGCCAGGAAATGAAAGAGTAGAAAGCAATTCTCTTATATTTATGTCAGTTTTTTTGTATCCTTCTCTTGAGTAGGCAAGGACAGCATTTGGGCCAGCTTCAACAAGTCCATTATGTACCGTTTTAGTAAAGTGGACACCTAAAAAAGGGAACGCAGGATCTGGCACAGGGTATATCAAGCCTTTAACTAAATCTTTCTTTTCGGGAATTAAATTATAATATTCACCTCTAAAAGGTATTATTTGAAGCTTTGGGTTTATTCCCATTTTTTTTGCCACAATGTCAGATTGTAATCCTGCACAATTTATAGTTAATTGAGAGTATATTTCACCATTTGATGTTTCAAGGACAAGATCGTTTAAATCACCTGAACTTGAGAAGCTTTCAAAGCTAGTACCAAGTAAAACATCAGCTCCATTTTCCATAGAGATTTGGGCATATTTTTCTGTAATTTCTCTATAATCTACTATCCCGGTATTAGGAGCATAAAGCGCTTTTAAGCCTACTGCATGGGGCTCTATCTCTTTAATTCTTTCTGGGCCGATAATTTCTAGTCCTTTTACCTTATTAGCAATTCCTCTTTCATATAAATTTTGGAGCCTAGGGATTTCATCTTCTGTGTATGCAACAATAATTTTTCCACATTTAATATATTTTAAGTTATATTTTTGACAGAACTCTGCCAT
>JAYZIQ010000016.1:0-5763 GCA_036165455.1 Chloroflexota bacterium
AGGTAAAAATTGTTATTTTTCAATACGTATTTCCTGTCACTGATATATTAAAAAATGGTATATTCTCGCCCCCATTTATACTAATAAAACTTTTTGCTAAAAGACGCTCAGCTACAATAATTACTTGAACTGAAGGCCATGAATTTTCGTCTGCAGATAGCCAAGAATTAACAATTTCTCCATCTAAAGTTTTTTCTGTTTTTCCGTCTATATATGCCAGATCAAAATCTTTTTCCCATACTAATAAATCTTCTTTATTGTAGAATGACCATTTTGCTTTTACAGGACCATCTTCTAGTCCTCCTGAATTAAGAATTTCTAAGCCAAAATCATTAAGATAAATAAAGCTGTATAGAGGTAATTTTTTAGTAGTAAATTCTAAGTTAAGGCTATATTTAGGAGTAGCGGTAGGTTCAGGAACAGGAGTAGCGGTAGGTTCAGGCTTTTTTTCTTCCAATTCTATTCCAACCCAAGCCTCAACAGTTGCATCAATATCAACTTCAGGAGGAGGTGCAGTTTCTCTAGCACACCCAAATATTAGACCAATCAGTATTATGAATAAAATTTTCTTCATAATACTGATTTTATATTTTTTTATTCTTTATTGATCTAAATTTCTTATCAAATTACTGCAAGTTTGCAATGATTGATCAAAACTTATCCCTTCGCATAGAAGGATAAAATTGCCATATATTACATATCCTCCATACTTAGGAAGAGGGGAGCCGTCAGGGCCCCCGGAGGTCCTTCTGTTTTTTATGCCTTCTGCCCATAACGATTCTTTTTTAGTTAGGACAGCATCAGGGCCAGTTGCATTTTTTGCGTATTTAGAACCGTAATTAACTGCATCGCTATGGGAAGGGTAAAAGCGTATTTCAAAGTCTCTCATCCCTCCTACAGAACCACCTAATGATTGAAATCTTGCACTTCCTTCGTCGGCATCATCATCTTTCCAAAATCCCCAATAAATTGAAAGAGAATTAGGTAAATCTTTGTTATCATATTTTTCACCTATTTTTAATCCTGATTTCTTAAAATCTTCTATTGAATATATATCAGGAATGTCAGTAATATGATCTACTAGTTCATCGTAAGGTTCTGATCTGCATCCATAAACAATTAGCAGTAAAGCAATTGGCAATAAAATCTTCTTCATTAGCCTATTCTATAGGCTATAAGGATTAACGAAAATAAAAGAAGTAGGAATTTTTTGTTATATTGTTATTAATTGCAACGGTAGTTGCGTTGTCATAATAGCTAAGTCTTGGGCCATAATCATCTTCAATATGATCTAGCTTTGTGCTAGCAATAAAATTTGTACTCCCATCAATCCAACTAAATAAGCTCACTTAATCTCCTTTGTTATAAAATAATATTGCTTTATATTAGCCTCTAAAAGTATCGATACGTAAAATATTTATAAAAATGTGTTAATTAATTGTTAATAAATACTAATTTCGTAATGAAATTAATTTGCCTATTAACTTATATTTGGCATCTTTATAATTATTTTGAGCAAACCTTATCGAATAAGAACCTGCATCTAAGGTGACTTTAACTTTGTTTTTGTATTCTAAATTGTCAGAAAAATACAAAATATCATTAGAATTAGGCCCAAAATGCCCCCATGAAATCATTTTTGTAATATCATCTCCTGCGGTATATGTTCCACTTTTTTGAATTCCAAAAAAAGCTATTTCATCTTCCCCGTCGTATTTATCAACAATTAATTTTTCTAAAATATATCCTTCTGGCACATCTAGGCTTAGGAATAAATTAATTTCTTCTTTAAATTCTACTTTTATAATTATTTCTTTAGGATCAGGTATAGAAGTGGGGGTTGGATCAGGTATAGAAGTGGGGGTTGGATCAGGTATAGAAGTGGGGGTAGATTTGCATCCCATAGATAGAAAAGTAATTATAAATAAGCAATAAATTATTACATTAATATTTTTATATAATAAGTACATCAAAAAATCTTTTATATGATAATATTTCAAGCAAGTTTTTAGAAGTTTATGTAGCATTTATTTAATATTTATGATTTTTAATGTACCTGAAAATAATTGGGCTTCTTTTATTAATCCAATTATAAAAAAAGAGTTTAAGCAGATATTTGAATCTGAAGTTTCAATTTTTTCTGGATTTTTTGAAGATAATGAAAAAATTTATTTATTTAGGGACTTCTTGGGAGTTAGCACATTATTTTACAGGGTTGGAAATGGAAAATTAAATATAAGTTATAAACTTGATGATCTGTTGAAAAGTGAAGATAGAATTAATTTAAAAGGGGCCTTAAATTTTATATATTTTGGATCTTGCAGATTTTTTCCTCTCATAGAGGAAATAAAAATATGCCCTCCTGGATCAGTTATTTCATTTAATAAAAAAAATAATCAAATAAAATTAGAATATAAACATAAGATTGCTCCAGATTTATTAAAAAATTATAAATTTGATGAAATTGTTGATATGTATGATGAAAAGCTTTCTAGTGCATCAAAAAAAAATAAATATAAAGGTAAAAAGGCAATATTTATGGGCGGGGGCATTGATGCAGGATGTGTGGCCATTAAATCAGATGAAAAATTAGATGCAAAAACAGCCCTGCCATGGGGAAGTAAATCTTCTGAAAAGTTATCTTCATCAGAGAATATTAAACTTCTTGGTATAAATGAACATAAATTTATAGAAGTTAATTCGAATACTTTTTCAAAAGAAAACCTCATTAATGATTTTGGGGTGCCGCTAGGTAGTATGAATTACCTTGTAATTAATCAAATCATTAAAAAAAATTTAGTTAGAGAATATTCAACTTTAATGTTTGGGCAAGGTGCAGACACACTGTTCTGCTCAGCTGGATCTCAGTCGACTGCGGCATTATTGCCATGGCCAATAAGAAAATTTTATATGAAAGAAGATGATCCTGTTGGTTTATTTCTTAAAATGACAAGTGGCGGATCTTTGTCAGAAAATGATGAAATAATTAATGATTTGATTCCAAAGAATTTATCAAAAGTACAGAGAATAATCTTTGCAGGTTTAAAAATAACTCATACGCCAGTAGATAGTGAATATTTTGTTATTCCTGCATTTAAAAATAATAAATTTATTTTTAATCCTTATTATGACCTAGATTTGATAAAATTTTTACTTGGAACTAAAAAAAAGATAATTTTAGATTACTCAAAAAGAACAAGAAAATTCCCTTTTAAGTTTGATAAAGACATTCAAAAATCACTTTGGGTAAATAATACAAATTCCAAAATATCTCCTCAGAAAAAAAACTTTTATTTAAGTTCAAAATATGCACCGATTAAGAATTTCTTAAGTTCTACCCCAAGTAAAGTTAATCAATATGAAATCATAAACGAAAATCAAAAATTTGCCGCTCATTCATTAATAAATTTTTGCCAAATGCATGACTTGAAATTAGAACTTAACTTTCAATTCAATTGAGCCTATTATTATGAAGCCGAATCACCTCCATCTACAATTAGAGATGTTCCTGTTATCCAGTCGGATTTATTAGAAGCAAAAAATAATGCTGCATTTGCTATATCTGATGGCTTCCCAAACCTATTTAATGGCAAGATTTTTTTGTAATCCGAAATTTCTTTTTCAGTATTGTAATCTTGTATAGGAGTTTCTATATAGCCCGGGCATATACAATTAACAGTGACATTATATTTTCCAAGTGCTATTGCTATATTTTTAGTAAGATTTACCACGGCTGATTTTGAAGGTGCATAGGCTGGCCCCATTACTCCATGAAAAGCATGTATTGAAGCAATATTTATTATTCTTCCTGATTTAGATTTTTTTAACATGTTTAAGGATCTTTTTGACAGTATGAATATGCCTCTAAAATTTAAATTAACTACCTTGTCCCATTCTTCAACTCCTATCTCTTCTATAGATCCTGGGATGTGCATTCCGGCATTGTTGATTAAAATATCTAGCCTTCCATATTTATTTTCAATATGACTAACTAATTCGTTGATATTTTTTTCATCAGAACAGTCGCACTCAAAAAATTCAGATTTTCCACCATTTTTTTTAATTTCTTCCGAGGTAGTAGTTTTAATATCTGTATCGTGATATTTTCCGATTTTAGATTGCTCTTGGACATCAGCAACTATTACTTTTGCTCCGGCTTTTCCAAATTCTATGGCAATTCCTCTACCAATACCTGAACTGCCTCCAGTTACAAGGCAGATTTTATTGGTGAATTCAGAATTCAAATCATTCATAGCTTGATATTATCTATTAAAGTAAAAAAAGTGCAATTTAAACCAGTAGTTCTTTTAGATGACCAATTCCTTCTAGGCCTCTTAATTTGCTTATCGCTTTTTTTTCAATTTGCCTAATTCTTTCTCTTGTTAAACCTAACATTTTTCCAATTTCTTCTAGCGTCCTATTCTTTCCATCTGATAAGCCATATCTTAATTGCAATACTAGTTTTTCTCTGGAAGTTAAATTCTCAAGAAGTTTTGCAATCTCTTCTTTTGTCATATCTTTGGCAACTACCTCAGGCGGAGATATTCCTGATTTATCTTCTATCAAATTTTCCATCTCAGTGCCTGAATCATCTCCTATCATTGTAGATAGTGACACAGGTTGATTAGAGGAAGACAACACGGTAGTAACTTTTGATTTAGATAAGCCAGACTCCTTAGCAATCTCGTCTATGGTTGGCTCTCTGTTATATTCTTGAGATAGTTGTCTTTGCACCCTAGAAATCTTGTTTAAAGCTTCTACTAAGTGCACAGGTATTCTAATTGTTCTAGATTGGTCAGCTAGCGCTCTTGTTATTCCTTGCCTTATCCACCAAGTGGCATAGGTACTAAATTTAAACCCTTTTCTGTAATCGAATTTTTTTATCGCTTTGAGTAGCCCAATATTTCCTTCTTGAATAAGGTCGAGCATGCTCATGCCTCTGTTTATGTGTTTTTTTGCCACGCTTACAACTAGCCTCAAATTTGATTCAGTCAACTCTCTTTTAGCATTCCGCCCCTTACCTTCTAGGTCTAGGAATTTTTTTCTGATTTTTGAAAGTTCAGTCTCTGAAATGTTAGAAGCCTTTTTTTCATCAATTTTGTCGATTAAAAATTCTGGCATAGATCTAAGTATTATTGATACATTCTTTATATCTTTTTTAATTGTTTCTAAGCTTAATCCATTATTCTTTTCGATATTACTGGTAAATTCTTCAGCAAAGGGAGAATTTATTATATTTGAGAGGTCTTCGTTATTAAATAATTTTTTAAAAGTTAATTTGTATGCGTTGACATCAAGTGCATTAAAATCAAACAGTATTTGCAATGAATTTTTACTTTCAATAAATTTTTCTTTGGATTGATTTAGCCATAAGTTTATTTTTTCGGTATTAATTTCTCTTATATCTCCAAAATCTAGCAGCTCATATGATGCTTCCAAATCCATAGCAAGATTTCTTTCTTCATTCTGTTTTAATAATGAATTTTTACCAATTTCGGAAAGATAAGTTTTAACAGAATCTTGAGTCAGTTCGGGGGCATAATCTTTATTATCCTCACTCGAATTGCCGTTCATTTTTTTTAACAAATCTATTGAACTTGAATCATCAAGGTTTTCTATTACATTATTTAAATCTAGATTCTCCATTGTTTGCATTATAGGATATTTTTTTTTTGAAATTCTTTGATTATTTAACTAAAAAATTTATTAATTTTAATTAATTAGCTTTAATCATAATAATTGGTTTATTTTATTACTAAAAAC
>JAYZIQ010000017.1:0-6886 GCA_036165455.1 Chloroflexota bacterium
TTAATAAATCTGAATTAAAATTTTTCTTAAATAAATTTTTTATTAGTGGCCTAGTAACTTCTTCTTTGTTAGGGGATTTATTATTAATTTTATAAATTGCTGGCGTATGCAATGCAAAAGACACGATATCTTCAGAGAGAAAAAATCCTCTTGATTCTACAGATGACATCATGCTCATACTATCAGACCCGCGTATTCCCACTGATTCAAGCTGTATTGTGCTATCCAGCATTAGTATAGATTGAATTGTAGCCTCATTTGAGTTGAAATCCTTATATAATTTGAAAGTGGCATTCCATATATTTCTTGACTCTTCATTTATATCGTTGGCATTCCAATTATTAAATTTTACCCCGATGTCTACTATTCCACTATAAATACTAGGGTTGGTTTCTGGTGGAATATGATACTCATTAAGAGTTTTATAAAACTCATATCCGCCGAATAATTCATCTCCTCCATCTCCTGTGAATAGAACTTTAGAACCATAGTTATTGACTTCTTTAGCTAATATCGCTTGAGAAATAAATGAATGTGTAGGAAGAGGCAGACAGGTAGATTTATATGCCTCTTTTATAAAATCTCCAAATAGATCTTCCGTAACTGTTTTAATTTTTATAGGGTTTTTAAAGAATTCACTGAATTTATGGATCTCCGAGGCTACATGATCCTTCTTAGGAAATTGCAGGCAAATCAATTGTGGGTTTAAATTTGAGTTATCTTGCAAATATTTGCTTGCTAAAGAAGAATCTAGCCCCCCGCTTATAACACTATAACAGTCAATATCAGGTAATATTGTTTTTGCATTTTTAGCAAAAATATTATCCATATTTTGCAACAATTCATCATTAGATTTTTCTGCATTCCTCTTTAAAATATCAGGGTTAAACCATTCAGAGAGAGTGTATCTTTTTTCATGCTTAACTTTATATTCATTAAGATCTATAGTTTTTAAGCTACCAGGTAAATATGTATTAAGATTATTATAAATTGTATTTCTTCTTGTAATTAAATGTCTTGTAAAAAAATATTCCCTTAGAGCATCTTTATTTATACTAATATTTTTAGATAATTCTAGTATTGGACCTATTTGAGAAGAAATTATAAAGATCGATTCATCTTCGTATTGGTATAAAACTTTTTCTCCTAGTATATCTCTAGCTATTGTTAGCGTATTCTTTTGGGAGTCGTATAAAACATACGCAAACATACCTTTTAGGTTTTCAAAAACTTTATCGGGCTCATTTTTTTCATGAAGATTTACTAATGTTTCTGTATCTGTATTTGAAATATTAGGATTATCACGTAAAAATTTATTTTGAAGATCTTTAAAGTTATAAATTTCACCATTAAATAAAATTTCATATCTTCTGTTTTGTGAGGTAGTATAATTTAAATTATTTCGAGGATTTCCAGTAATAGATAATACTGTTTGAGATAAGAAAAGTCTTCCATTTAGCTTGAATCTTGAGAAATTGTAATCAGGACCCCTTGAGAATATTTTTTTTGATGCTTCTGAACAAGAATTTTCATCTAATGTACCTTTTTTAGCATAGGCCACCAAAATTCCACACATACAGTAATCCTTTATAATTTATTATTAATTATAATATAGTCATAAATTAATTTGCTCTCATTAAAATTTATTTTTTAAATAAGGCAGATTTAACAAACAGTTAATATAATAAACAAAGTTTGCAACAATGACACGCAATATTTGTGAGAACTTATATATGACCTGAGAGTTTAAATGAATTCTAACCTCTCTTTAAATAAACCTCTATTTATTCTCTCAGGGGTCATAAGCAATCAAAATACCATCTTATTGGTACACTTATATATGAGATAATAAGAATATGATGCATAAATTTTTTACATATATTTTAATAATATTATTAATTACTGGATGCAATAGTTCAGTTGATGACAATGAGCCTATATTAGAAGAACCTGATCTGACAGCAACAAATATTCCTGAACCAACTCCTGAACCAACTCCTGAACCAACTCCTGAACCAACTCAGAAAAATAATACCGGGGAGATGAAATACAATCACCCAAAAATTATTGGAGATGTTAATGAAATTGGGAACATAGTTGATGAAATAAGAAAATTTTCCTTGGATTCTAAAAACGAATTTTCTACCTTCCTAAAAGCTTTGGAAATAACAGGAATGGATCAAGAAATTATATCCTTAGATGAGATGACTCTTTTGGTTCCCTCTGACGAAGCCTTTAATTCAAAATTTAAAGAGGAAGAATTAAATAATTTAATTTCAGATAAAATTTTATTAACCAATATAATTAAATCGCACTTATTGCCCTATAAATTCAAGGAAAAGAATATGAAGAAATTCTCTCATTTGGACACTTTTTCTGAAAGCCTAGACATAGATACGGTTAATAAGAAAATTATAATAAATGAGAATATTAATGTACTTTCCGCGGATAATGAAGTAAGTAATGGCTTCTTTCATGTAATTAATTCAGTGATTATTCCTCTGGAAATTGGATCTAATGAGGAGCCTGATAATTCTTTAGGGGTTAATGCAGAGATAATACCTATTTCTGAACTTATAGGAAAAGATTTGTTAGTTGAAAGTTTAATTACAGGAATTAATACGTATAATTTCAGCGCTGATTTTACATTGAATATTCAGTTCAATGAAGATGGGAATTACTCTGGAAAATTCCTCTGCAATCAAATCTTTGGTAAATATAATTTATCTGATGAAGGTTATCTAGTAATTAATCAAGGAGCTTCTACAAAGATGTTCTGCATGCCTCCAAATGATGACGTTGAATTAAATACTCAAGAGATTTGGGAATTTATATTAAATGAAAATATTGAAGTATTAGCATCTGATGAAGATAGTAAGATTTATTTTAAATCCCTAGAGGGTTACTTATTATTGAAAGAAAATTAAACCTAGATATTCAATTAATACCAAAGAATGTCAGTGAAATCAGTATTAAATGCTATATCTGAACCAAGAGCCATTCCTAATAAAATACTTAAAAATCCAAAAACTCCAATAATATAATTGCTTAATTTATCAGAATTAGTAAATCGAAAAGGTAAAGCCAGAACCAAAGTCATTATTGACATCGATAGCATTGTCCCAATCGAAAAGAGAAGCAAGAAAATAAAGCCCGTAAGTACACTTGGTGTAGTAGGCAGAATTGCAAGCATAACTGCCGCACTTCCTGCCATTCCATGAATCAAGCCAATAACAAAAGATTTTGGCCTGAAGAATGGAAATAGTGATAGAAAAGGATGATTTTCATCATGATGATCACTTTCATTGTTATTGTTGTGTGAATGAGATCCGTGTAGATGTGTATGGTTTCCATCATGATCATGGGAGTGTGTGTGAATTGAACCTTTAAATAATTTCCAGAATACTTGAGCGCCTAGAAGTATTAGCATTACAGATACTCCAAACTCAAAATAAATTGCCACAGATTCATATATATTCATTAAGCCCTCTTTAAGAATTAAAATCAGGGTGCCTAATATTATTAAAGGAGTTGAGTGCCCAAGCCCCCAAGAAACTCCAATCCATAATGACTTAAAGATATTTTTATAATCTTTTGCCATAGTAGAGACAGCTACCACATGATCTCCATCTGCAGAGTGAGAGAACCCAAGAATTATCCCTAGTAATAATGCAGATATAATTCCCGATATTTGTATAATTTCGTGTTCCATAATTCTTTAAAGTTTCCTAATTTATCTTACAACTAATAAAAGATTAATAATGGTATTATATTATTATGAAAAGTGCATGGGCAATCAGAGAAATAACTGAAGAAGTTATTAAAACTTCAAAACAATTAGGGGTTGAAAATATTATTCATTATGGGGGCCCTGGAATGAAAAAACATTACAATCCTCCTGTAGAAACTTTCAAAGCTTATAAGAACATTGTCACTAAATTAAAGTCAGAAGGTTTAAATCTTGTCGGAGTAGAAAGTGGATTTTTTATAGATCCTTATTATTGGGATGTGGTTACAGGGGGACCAAAGAGAGACGAATTAATTGAAGATTTAATTTCACAGATAAGAGATATGGCAAGGGCAGGTGTACCAATATTAGGTTATACATGGATGCCTTTAGGGCCTATAAGGACTGAGCCTAAAGAAATCAGAGGTAGCGCGTCAGGAACTGCATTTGATATTAAAAGTAAAAATTTAGAGTTAGCTGGAAAAAATAGTATAAAAATTGAGCATACTGATTCATTTCCAATTAATGATGTATCTCATCTTACTAAAGAAATTCTGTGGAAAAATTTAGAGTATTGGATCAGGGCAGTTACTCCTGTAGCTGAAGAGGAAGGTATAAGGTTAGGAATACATCCTGACGATCCTCCAGTAGATGACCTAGGCGGAGTTCCTAGAATAATGACTAACTTTGCTGCGTTTAAGAGGCTTATAGAAATATATCCTTCGGATCATAATGCGATAGAATTTTGCCAAGGAACATTTTCAGAAATGGACGAGGATATATACGAGATGATCGAATATTTCGCATCTAGAAATAAAGTCCTGTATGTTCATTTTAGAAACGTATCAGGGCCTACCCCTGAGAAGTTTCATGAAGAGTTTATAAATACTGGTTACGTAGATATGGTAAAAGCAATGAAAACTTATAAAGATTCAGGATACACAGGATGCTTCATGGATGATCATTGTCCAGATATATATAATGATGAAGAGTTTCCAGGCAACTTAGGCGGATACAGGTCTAGGATATTTGCACAAGGATATATACAAGCTTTATTGGATTCTATGAAATGAGATATACACCTTCTACAACAAGAATTGCAGTGATAGTTACATTATCTATTTTATTAGTAACAATTATTATGGTCGCACTGACTTATTTTATAAATTCTATAGTTGTGCCCAGTTCTTAATTTTTCCTAACGATAGTATTAGAGAATATTTCTAAGCATAAATCCCAATTGTATTTTCCTGTACTGTTAACAACATCTTCTCTGTTAGTTTCTAGAGACTTTTCAATAGCTAAATTAAGATCATCGTCAAAAAATCCTGATTCATTTTTTTTGATAATGTCTGCTGGGCCATTAACTGGAAAAGCAGCAACTGGAGTGCCGCAAGCCATTGACTCAATTATGGTATTTCCAAAAGTGTCGTTAACACTTGGAAATACGCAGCAATCAGCAATTGAATAGTATTTAGCTAATTCTTCGCCAAACTTATATCCAGGGAATATTATATTTGGATAATTCTTTTCTAATTTTCCTTTTATAGGTCCGTCACCAACAATTACGAATTTATAATTATTCGATTTATTGCTAAGTTTGCAAAATGAGCTTATATTTTTCTCTTTACTAATTCTTCCCACATAAAGAATAATTTTTTTATTATTTTCAGGATCAATTTCCTTTCTTAGTGTTGGATCAAAAGATGGCTTGAATATATTTCTGTCGATTCCTCTTGTCCACTCAATTAGATTACTGAATCCTTTTGAATGGAGATCTTTTTTCATTGTCGGAGTATTCACTAAAATTTTAGATGAAGATGAATGAAATTTCTTTATTACTTTGAAGCTAACAAACTTTGGGATCTTGTATAGTGACCAAAGAAATTCTGGAAACTTTGTATGATAACTTGTTGTGAATGGTATACTTTCCTTTTTGCAATATTTTCTTGTGAGCCATCCTAAAATTCCTTCAGTTGCAATATGAATGTAATCAGGATTAATGTTATTTATTTTATTTTCTATTGTTTTGTATGAGACAAGTGGCAACCTAATTTCTTTATAGAATGGCCAAGCAAAACTTTTGAATAGAAATGGATGTATTATTTCAAAAACTAAACTTTGTTTTTCAGAATGACTTATAAGATTTTTCCAGGTAGTCACAACACCATTAACCTGAGGCGTCCATGTGTCTGAGACTAAAAGAACCTTTTTCATTTACTCTAAATATTTAATTTCAGCATTGAAATCCAGCTCCAGCCTAATGTTGTCATCAACACTTAGCACGATTGCAACTCTTGGTAATTCCATATCAAATTTTTCAAACTTAAAATTTGTTTTTGCCAGCCCTTTTACGGAATTGTTATTGAAATTAACTTTAGTATTCCAAGTTATTTGATCTGTAACACCATGAGCAGTCATGTCCCCAATAATAGTTATGTCATTTTCTCCACTATCAGGAATAGGCCAAGGCAACCCTTCAATCTTTTTTATGGATATCTTCGCTTCAGGATAAGTATTTGATTCGAGGCTCTTTCTTGAAATATATTTATCTCTTCTCCCATTATCACTTTTAAGGGACTTAACATTCACAATAATAATTGATTTTTCATTAATTATATTCCCATTCTTATCTAGCACAATTGAGCCATCAACCTCATTGGTTTCTCCAATTGCGTCAATAGGAAAATCAAGATTGGCTAATTGTTCTCTAACTAGATATCTAGCTGTAGAACTGGGTAAAAAATTTACCTCTAAGTAGGCAGAACTATTGTTTGAGATTTCTGAAACATTTTCACTAATTATTTTCTCCTCGCTATTATTTTCAGTTTCTTGAGATGAGCAAGAAGCTAATATAAGTAGTAAAATAATCCCTGAAATTATTAATTTAATTTTCATAAAAATATTCTATCAGATAAAAGAGATTAGTTATGAGAAGATATGAAGTTGATTCAGCAAGGTCAATCGCCTTGATATTGTTAATTTTTTATCACATTATTATTTCATTTGCTCCCGAGACCAAGGCAATATATTTTATTGTAAATACCGAAAAGGATATTGGAACTGACTTTCTTATGATTTTGTCTCAAGCATTGAATATATGGAGAATTCCTGTGCTGTTTTTAATTGCAGGAATGGCCTTTTATTTTTCTTCTCAAA
>JAYZIQ010000018.1:0-6526 GCA_036165455.1 Chloroflexota bacterium
AGGACCCCAGACTCTGAATCTGGTAGCCCAGGTTCGAATCCTGGATCGCCAGCCAGAATCGGCCCCTTCGTCTAGCGGCCTAGGACACCACCCTCTCAAGGTGGAGATCACGGGTTCGAATCCCGTAGGGGCTACCAAAACTTAATATAAAGGAGAAAAAATGAAAAACATTAAAGGGATATATATAGGTTACGCTGAAAATTTGGAACCTCAATCAAGAGCATTTGAAGAAGTAGGGGGAGAATTAATAAAAGGAAATCTTTCAGGTGGCGAATCCGGAGGAAGCTTACTTTCTCCTAAGAGCGGAGATAATGATAAAATTGATCAGGTAGTATCTTTACTAGAAGAGACTAAAGCTCAATCTCTCGTACTTCAAGGACACGGCTTTCCTTTAAACAAAGAATTTTTTGATGCTGTCAGCAAGGTTGAAACTTTTAAAGGAATTGCTTGTTTTGGCCATGGCTTCGATGGAATTGATATTGATAGTGCTGCAGAAAATGAAATTTTAGTTGCTAATGCCGCTTCATTTGGAACAGAAGAGGTCTCAAACCATGCATTAATGATGTTGTTAATATGTGCAAAAAAGTTTGTTCTTCACGATAAGTTAGTAAGGCAAGGAACTTGGACTAGAGAATTACTCTCACCTATGGGACACATTTCAGGTCAAACTATTGGCATTGTTGGTATCGGAAATATCGGTAGAGCGATGGGTAGAAAATGCAAGGCCTTAGGAATGAATGTTATAGCATATGACCCATCAGTTTCTTCATGGGATTTTAAAGAATACGGAGTAGAATATATTTCAAGTATAAATGAGTTATGCGAGAAATCTGACTACATTAGTCTTCATTGCCCTCTACTAGAAAGCACAGAAAAATTAATGGGCTCAGAGCAATTCAAAAAAATGAAATCGACAGCATATCTTGTAAATTGCTCAAGAGGTCCTGTTGTAGATGAGTTAGCACTTATTGATGCTCTAAAAAATAAAGAAATTGCTGGAGCTGGATTAGATGTTTTTGAAGAAGAGCCAACATACCCAGAAAACCCTTTGCTGAAAATGGATAATGTAGCTGTTACAAATCATTATGCTAGTTATTCTGAAGTTGCTTGGGAGAGAGCTGAAACTCAACTTGGAGAAGAAGCAGTAAGAATATCAACTGACAGCTTTCCAATGTCCCTTGTAAACCCAAGCGTTAAATCAAAAGTGTCAGGGAAAAAAGAGGCTCAAGGCTGGGAAATATACAGAGAAACTTTAAAATAATAGTAAGAGGTAATATTAAAAACTACAACTTAAATTAGATTAGTTGTTTTATATCTGTAATTCATTAAAATATTTTGAAAAGTAATGCATCCATTAGAAAAATATGCTTGGTCCTAAAAATAGAAAAAAATTTTCATTAATTAATTCAGGCATACTAGTAGAAATATTAGAAAAATATTTTAACAATCCAGACTCGATTGATGAATCAGAACTCAATCTTATTACTTCCTATCTAGATGTAGATCTAGAAAGAAATTCAAAATCTTCTGTAAGAACCAGCTTTGATAGTGATTATGTTCGTGATTTTGGTTATCTGCACGCAGACACAAATCCTATTCAAAAAAATAAAAATGTTCTTGATAGTGAAAATATTACAACTAATCTAAGCGATATTTATCTAAGTAAAATCGGTTGGGAATTTAGTCATCTCAGAGATATCTCTGAGAAAAATTGGCTTTATGATCATGTAGAAAATATAAAAATAGAAGTAGACAGTAGCCAGAAAATTAATTTACTGAACAGGCTTTTTATAGTTGAAAATTTTGAACAATTTCTTCATAAAACTTTTGTTGGTGCAAGATGGTATAGCCTTGAAGGATCAGAAGCATTAATAATAATTCTTGATAAAATTATATCTGATTCACCAAATTATGATTCAATTAATTTCGGAATGCCTCATAGAGGAAGATTAAATGTTTTAGCACATATTTTTGATAAACCTTACTCTGAAATCTTCTCAGAATTTAGAGAAGATAACATTAATAATATGGGGTCTGGAAAAATTGATGAATACCTTCGTGATGTAAAATATCATTTAGGGGCAAAGAAAAGTAAGGGGTCTGAATTATTTCTTTATCCTAACCCAAGTCATTTAGAGATGATAAACCCAGTTATACTTGGAGCAACTAAAGCTAAGCAAGTCACCAATAATAAAAGTTTTGGGATTTTGATTCATGGAGATGCAGCATTTCCGGGCGAAGGAATAAATTCAGAATCTTTTAATTTAAGCAAGTTAAGTGGCTATGATTGCAATGGAAGCATCCATATAGTAACAAATAATCAAATTGGTTTTACTACTAATCCTGAAAATTCATTTCCTAATTTATTTGCCACAGACTTTGTTAGAGGCTTTGATATTCCTATTATTCATGTAAATGGAGATGATATTTATAGTTGTTTAAAGGCAACTGAAGTAGCAATTAATTATAAAAATAAATTTAATAAAGATATTGTTTTAGATTTGATTTCATATAGAAGATTTGGTCATCAAGAAATGGATGACCCTACTATAACTCAACCATTAATGTACGAAAAAATTAACAATCACCCTTCGATAACAAAAATTTTCTCTGAAGATTTAATTAAAGAAAAAATATTAAGTGAAGATGACATTATCAACATGAAATCTTTGCACACCAAAAAAATGGCAAATTCAAATAAACCTATTGAGGCGCAAGAAACAAGCATATGGCCAGGTGAGTTTACTCTAGATGAAATAGATTACGAGAAAGGTTCTAATTCTATTAATATTAATGAATTAGAAAGAATCAATAGCAAGTTATATAAATTTGATAGTAAATTTAATTTAAATAAGAGGCTAGTTTCTATATTTAATAAAAGGCTAAAATTTGATGAAAATCTCAAACTTGAATGGGGTCATGCTGAAATGCTTTCTTTAGGATCGCTAGTAGAAAATAATATTTCAGTTAGGTTTTCAGGGCAAGATTCTCAAAGGGGAACTTTTAGTCAAAGAAATGCGATATTATGGGATAGCAAAGGGGAAGGTAAAATAAACCTGTTAGAAAGATTTGCAAAGAAAGGCACTTACGCTGATATTGTAAACTCCCCCTTATCTGAAATGGCAGCTTTAGCCTTTGAATTTGGCTACAGCATTATAGAAAATAAATCTTTAGTTATTTGGGAAGCACAATTTGGAGACTTTGTTAATAACGCTCAATCTGTTATTGATGAATTTATTGTCAGCTCACAACCTAAATGGGGGTTAGATTCAAACTTAGTTTTATTGCTCCCGCATGGCTACGAAGGAATGGGTCCAAATCATTCAAGTGGATGGATTGAGAGGTTTCTTGAATCTGCTGATAATAATAATATTGCAATTGCTAATTGCACAACATCTTCACAATATTTTCATCTTTTAAGAGCACACACACAAATGAAAAAACAGTCAAACCCACTAATAATTTTTACTCCAAAAAGTCTACTTAGGCACCCTATTTCTTCTAGTTCAGTAAAAGAACTCACATCATCAAAATTTAAAAATATAATAAAAAATAGAAACATCAAAAATGCTAATAAAATTATCATGGGTTCTGGAAAAATTATTGTTGACATCATGAACGATCCTAGTTATAAAAAATTATCTTCAAAAGTAGAATTACTAAGTATAGAAATGCTGTATCCGTTTCCCAAGAATAACTTAAAGGGAATTATTAATGAGCATAAAAATATTAAGGAAATAGTATGGGTTCAAGAAGAGCCTCAGAATAGAGGTGCATGGAAATTCATGCAAGATAGGATTAAAAAAATATTGCCAAATTCCATTGCCTTAAAATATGTTGGGAGAGAGCCTAGTGCAGCTACTGCATCTGGCTCTGCGTCAGTACATAAAATCCAACAAAAAAGAATAATAGACTGCATATTGAAATAATTGATAGAATAATCAATTATGTTACATGAAATTATGGTTCCAGATCTTGCCGAATCTACTGTAGAGGCTACTGTAGCGACTTGGATAAAAAAGAGTGGCGACATTGTTGAAGAAGGCGAAGTAATAATTGAGTTAGATACTGATAAAGTAAGTTTAGAAGTAGTCGCGCCTGTTTCAGGTCAAATAAAAGAAGTAAATAAAGATGAAGGCGAAACCGTGAGTGTTGGAGAATTGTTAGGTGTAGTTGATGATTCTGTTGCTTCTTCCGCTAAACCTGAAAAACCTGCAGATAAAAAAGAATCTAAAACAGAAATTGATGATAAGAAAGAAAATGATGTCAATAATACTGATATATCAGCAACTCCTGTCGCAAAAAAAATCGCAGAAAAAGATAATATAGATCTTAGTAAAATTAAAGGTTCTGGTCCAAATGGCAAAATAACCAAAAATGACCTAGATAATAAAAATAATTCTGAGAAAACAGCGGTTGCTCCTGATTCTTCTGGACCAGAAGAGATAATTAAATTATCCAGAAGAAGAATAACAATTGCTAAAAGACTGAAAGAAGTTCAGTCAGATACAGTTATGACAACAACTTATAACGAAGTAGATCTTTCTTCTGTTATAAATATAAGAAAAAAATTCCAAGATCAATTTGTTGAAAAGCATAGTATTAAATTAGGTTTTATGAGTTTTTTCGTAAAAGCTTCCGTAAATGCTTTGCAAAGTTTTCCTCATATGAATGCAGAGCTATATCAAGATGAGCTTATATTAAAGAAATATTATGACATGGGAATAGCGGTTGCTACTGAGGAAGGATTGGTAGTTCCTGTGCTAAGGGGGGCTGACAAAAAATCATCAGCTGAAATTGAAAAAGGAATAGCAGAATTAGCAACCAAGGCAAGAGATAAAAAGATAACTCTAGAAGAACTTCAAGGCGGAACATTCTCAATAACTAATGGAGGTGTATTTGGCTCATTAATGTCAACCCCTCTACTAAATCCCCCTCAAGTCGGTATATTAGGAATGCATAAAATACAAGAAAAACCAATTGCAGTTAATGGGGAAGTGGTAATTAGGCCAGTAATGATGCTTGCAGTTACTTATGATCACAGAATAATTGATGGAGCCATGGCAGTACAATTTTTGGTTAGAATAAAAAATTTATTGGAGGATCCGTACCAATTACTTATTGATGCATAAATATACTACCTTTTTATGAAAATTACAGACATAGAAATTATTGTTTCAAAGGTCAAAGATCTTGGGGATCTTGATGATTCTCCAGCCAAAGACACTGCTACTTCTACTTCTCCAGATATTGTTTTAGTGATTGTTCATACTGAAGAAGGAATAGATGGTTATGGATTTGGGTGGGGAACTAAAGGAGGGCTTAGGACAGCGCATACTATAGCAGAGGTGTTCAGGCCAGAATTAATTAATGAGGATGCTTTAGCAAGAGAATATCTTTGGCAGAAAGCTCATTACACAGATAGGCTTGGTGGGAATACTGCATTTACTTCATATGGCCCATTAGATGTTGCTCTTTGGGATATCGCAGCAAAGAAAGCCCAAATGCCTTTATATAAATACCTTGGCTACTACAGAACAAACATACCTGCCTATGCAAGTTCCAATTTTTTAGATGAACCAAAAGAATATGTTGAATTAGCTAAGCAGGCAGCAAAAGATGGATACAAAGCATTCAAGTTACATCCTCCCGGGATTCCTGAATTAGATATAGAATGTTGTAGGGCTGTAAGAGAAGCGCTTCCAAATATGATTTTAATGAGCGATCCTGTTGGTGGCCATTATAGCCACGAAGAAGCAATTAAAGTTGGAAGGGCATTAGAAAAATTAGATTTCTTGTGGCTTGAAGAGCCAATTTATGATCATGATATACATGGATTAAATAAGATATGCTCAACTTTAGATATTCCAATTCTTTCAAGTGAATGGAATTCAGATTTTTTTTCAAAAGCTAATTACATAAAGTCAGGAGCTGCAGATATTTTAAGGGCTGACGTATCTTGGACAGGAGGAATAACTGGAGCTTTGAAGACAGCGCATCTTGCTGAAGCATTTGGGATGAATTGTGAAATACACATGACACTTTTATCACTAATGGATTTAGCTAACCTTCATCTTGCACTTGCAATAAAAAATTGTTCTTACTTAGAAATACCCTATCCTTCTGGGTCAACTTTTGGAATAAAAAATCCTGTAAAAATTGATTCTAATGGATTAGTTTATCCTGGTAACGGAATTGGCCTGGGAGTCGAATTAGATATTGAATCAATTGAATCATCGAAAATAATTTCGTTATAATTGTTAATTATAAAAATTTTAAACTAAAAAATAACATAGTGAAAAAAACAAAAATAGAAAACATTGAAACCATACTTTGGGATAGATGGCTGATATTAAAAATATTTTGCGAAGACGGTACAGTTGGGATTGGGGAAGGAGGTGTTCATGGATGGCAAAGGCCAACTCAAACTATGATAAATACAATGAGTGATTATTTAATAGGCAAGGATCCTTCTCTTATTGAGCACCATTTTCAATGGTTGTATAGATCAAGCCATTTTATGGGG
>JAYZIQ010000019.1:0-18721 GCA_036165455.1 Chloroflexota bacterium
CAGCATTACTATTGCTATTAGAATCAATTTCAAAAAAAAGTAATCTCAAAATACATGCGGTACATGTGAATCATAAATCAAGAAAAGAAAGGTCAGATAATGATGAAAAATTAGTAAAAAGCCTCTGCAACAAGATTAATATTCCTTTAACAATAACCAATAGGCCATTTTTAAAGGAAAAAGAAAAGACATCAAATATTGAAAACTATTTCCGAGAATCAAGATATGAAGAATTCTTAAAAATAGCACATGATACTAACTCATATGGCGTTTTTACAGCACACCACTTAAATGATCATGTAGAAACTTTCCTTATGAAGATTACTAGGGGTTCCGGATTGCAGGGCATGGAAGGAATAAATGAACTTATAGAATTAAATGGGTTAAAAATATATAGGCCATTAATTCAAATCCCAAAAAATTTACTTATAAAATTCTGCTACAAGAACAATATTTTAACAAATTATGATCACACTAATAATTCAAATGCTTACTCAAGGAATAGAATAAGAAATAACATAATCCCAGAATTTGAAAAAATCAATCCAAATTTTCTAAATTCAATAAACAGGATTACAAAAATTGTAAGCCAAATAAATAGCAGAGAAAAAATCAGGATCTCTAATGAATTAAAAAAAATGGAGCCAAATATTAAGGAAAATGAAATATCATTTTCTAGGATAATTTTTAATAATATGCCAGAATTTGATAAAAAACTTATGCTAAAAATTAATTCTGAAAAATTATCCCCAAATACTTTTATGGAAAATAAACATTTAGACTACATTATTGAAAAATCATACTCTAATAATAATAATTTTAGTCTTGATTTGCCTGGACCAATTAAATTAAATGTATCCAAAACAAGAATTACTATAAAAAAATTATTCGAATTCAACTTTTAATAGTCTTGGGGACGAAATTAGCCCAGGAATTTGCCCTCTCTTAGCAACAGGATTGCCATCAATAATTTTTATATGAGGATATATGCTGATTGGTTTATGGCATGCAATATATCTGTCTATACCAATAACTTGAACAATCCTGCGATTTAAATTTGGTGGAATTTGATTATTGCCTTCTTCTGCACTAGAAATCTTTGCATTTTCATTCTGCCATTCTTTCTCTAAATCTATTATTTTCGATATTGATTCAGGATTAAAATCGCCAGATATTGAAAGTTGAGTATTTGCAAATCCTAACTGGTCTAGTCTTTCTCTAACTTCCTTTATAATAAATCTATTGTCACCTCTTTCAGGAGGTGTCTCAATTTTTAAACCTCTTATTGAGGGAAAATTTTCAACTATTTTTTTAGCTTCTTCAGTTTCATCCCCCACTATTCCTATGCTTACGACTTTAGGTAATTCTGGCTTTAAATTAGTAACTAGAGCATCTGCAGCTTCTACAATATCACCAGATAATAAAACTAGACTTTCATCCATACTTCCTGCCGGAGTAAGATCAGAAAGATCAGCTCCCACTATCGAAGAACATCCTTTTGCGCCTCCTTGTATAGAAGAATAATCCATAGCACCGACAACATTAGGGTGAGCCTGGGAAGCACCAAAGTTAACAATAGGTATGCCATCAGAGGCATCTACGCATTCTTTTGCAGCTGTAGCCCACCCAGAAGATGAAGATATAAAACCATTTATAGCAGTAATAAATTGAGAAATAATTGCGTAGGTAGAGCTTATTCTTAATAACACCTCATTTTTCTGAAATATATCTCCGTCATTCAGCGACCAAACATCATCTCTAAAAGCTTCAGGTAGGTTCCTAGTTAATAACTGCTTTACTTCTCCTATCCCGCAAAATACCCCTTCTTCTCTAGAGATAAATTCTACAGTCACAGTAGGATTGGCCCCTTGTTTTCTTAAAATATCTGAAGTTCTTTTAATGCTTGCCTCAGATGTTTCTCCAACAAGTACTTTTTGTAAAATATCAAATTCTTTAGCCATTTTTTTCTAATCTTAACCTTACTAATCCAATTAAATCTTTTATAATTGTAGATATAATATTAACTTTAGTATCAGGATCATCTATCCATGTTACAGGGAGTTCGCATATAGATAAATTTTTTTTCTCAGCTTTATAAAGTATTTCAGTATCAAAAAACCAACCTTCATCTTTACAGTTATCTAGAATTTTAAGTGCTGCTTCTTTTTTTATAAACTTAAATCCACATTGAGCATCATAGAAATTGACAGACAAAAAAAATCTAAAAATTTTACTATAACTTCTAGATATTATTTCTCTCTTCAAGCTTCTGCCTATAACTCTAGAGCCTTTTATAAGTCTAGACCCAATGACAAAATCTTGCCCATCATCAATCTTATTTAAAAATTCAGGTATTATTTCAATATCAGTGGAAAGGTCAAGATCCATGTAGGCAAATATTTCAGCATTACTACTTAACCATGCATTTTTCAAAGCTAACCCTTTGCCTGGACTTTCGTTTGATATTACTCTTGATTTTTTGTATTTTCTTTGTATTCTTTTTGCAATATCTAAAGTATTATCTGAGGAGCCATTTTCCGCGATCGTAATTATCCAATCTCTTGAAACATGAAGTTCCATAAAATTATAAAGTTTCTCAAAATTACTCAATAGAGATTTTGATTCATTATAAACTGGCAATACTAAATCTAAGGATCTATTCATAGTCTAATGCAAAAATCTTCTCTGTTTAGTAAAAATCATAGAAATATCATTATCATTTGCTACATTAATTACCTTCTCATCGTTCACTGAGCCTCCAGGCTGAACAATGCAATTAACTCCTAGATCAACAGCTATCTTTACAGCATCTGGAAATGGAAAAAATGCATCTGAAGCTAAAACAGAATTCGCACATTCATCACCAGCTACTTCTCCAGCTATCTTTACACTCATTAATCTATTAGGTTGCCCTGCCCCCATGCCAATAAGTGTCCTATCTTTCACTAAAACAATAGCATTAGATTTAACAAATGATGCTAACTTCCATGAGAAAATAATATCTTTTACTTGATCTTTATTTGGCTGCCTTTCTGTTACATAATTTAATTCAAAATCATCAATCAAGTTATCAGTTTGAACTAAAAGCCCCCCTGAAATTGATTTAACTAGAGATCTAGGATTTAAGTGATATTTTGCTTTAATAACCCTAAGAGATTTCTTTTCTTTTAATTTATTTAAAGCTGAATTATTGTAACTAGGAGCTACAATAATTTCATAGAATGATTGATTGATTAACTCTGCAACTTCTACAGTCACCTCTGTATTAAATCCAATAATGCCCCCAAAGGAAGAAATAGGGTCCCCTTTTACTGCATTATTAAACGCTTCTACCTGACTATCGTTAACGGATAATCCACAGGGGTTCGTATGTTTAATAATAGAAACACAATTTTCCTCAAAACTGTTTGCTATCAAGAAAGCTGAATCGGCATCTAAAAAATTAGAGTATGACATTTCTTTGCCGCTTAGTTGGTTTGAATTAGCTATTCCAGAATTACTATCTTTAAATGAATAAATTGAGCCTTTCTGGTGAGGGTTCTCGCCATATCTTAAATTTTTTTTAAATTCAATTTCATCATTTAATAAAGTTTCAATAGTTTTTCTCTCTTTGGGTTCAAAATATCTTACAATTTGAGCATCATAATTTGAAGTATGACTAAAAGCTTTCTTAGCAAATTCATATCTTTCATCCTCAGTTATATCTGAATTAATTATTCTATTTAAAATCGGACCATAATCATTTGGGTCTGTAATCACTAAAACATCAGAATAATTTTTTGCTGCTGCTCTAATCATGGAAGGTCCTCCAATATCAATATTCTCTATTGCCTCTTCATGTAAAAAATTGTCCTTTAAAATTACCTCACTAAATGGATACAAATTACATATAACCATATCGATTCCCTTAATGTTTAAATTATTTATTTCATCATGATGATCTTTAATTTTTCTATTAAATAATATTCCTCCATAAATATTTGGATGCAAAGATTTAACTCTTCCATCAAGAATTTCAGGAAAATTAGTAATTGAAGATAGATTCATAACCTCTACTCCATTTTCTTCTAAATGTAGAAAAGTTCCTCCGGTTGAAATTACTTCTAGATCAATCTCATTTTGAATTTTTTTAAGGAAATCAGAAATACCTTCCTTGTTATATACACTTACTAAAGCTCTCAATTCAAATCCCTATAATATTAACTTTTTCTTCATTATTACCCCTATTAAATATTTTTCCAATAATTTTAGAATTTTTATCAGTATTAAGAGCTATGTCTACATATTTTGGATCGGCAATTATAACCATGCCAATACCCATATTGAATACTTTAAACATCTCTTCTAATGATATATCTCCTCTGTCTTTAATATACTCAAATAATTTAGGTCTCTCCCATGATTTAATATCAATCTTGGCTTTTACATTATCTGGGATAGATCTACTAACATTCTCTCCTATGCCTCCTCCAGTTATATGAGCAATGGATTTGAATTTACCCAAATATTCCCAAAGTAAATGATAGTAATTTCTATGTGGTTTAGTTAACATTTCTCCCAAAGAATAGTCAGTGCCTGGAACAATAACATCCATTTCTTTACTATTGCTTTCAAAATTAAATATTTTTCTAACAAGAGAATAGCCGTTTGTATGTAAACCATTTGAAGGAATACCAATCAATATATCGCCTTCTTTAATTGTATTTATCTTAGGGATCTTTGATTTTTCTACTATACCTAATATAAATCCGACCACTTCTAAATCATCTTTTTTATAAATATCAGGCATTTGGGCCGTCTCTCCTCCAGCTAGAATGCAACCTAAACCTTTACAAGCTTCAGAAATACCTCTAACGACATCTAATATTTTTTCTTCTTTTATCTCGCTAAATGCCAAATAATCGAGAAACATAAACGGTTTGGCGCCTGAAGGGAGAATATCATTAACACAATGATTCACTATATCATGGCCAAGATTTGAATAATTTCCAAAATATTTAAAGATTTTTGATTTCGTGCCAACTCCATCTACGCTTCCAGAAACGGCAATACTATTATCGATTTTTAAGGATGAGGAAAAAAATCCAAGGTCTTTTAATTCATTATTCTTCCCTACAATAGATAATATTTTTTCAGTCAGGTTATCTGAAAAGGCAAGATCGACCCCGGAAGATTTATAGCTTTTATCCACCATCTAAACTTTTTCTTCCAATTTCATCTTATCCATTTCAAGTTGCACAGGTATTGGATATTTTTTTGTGAAACATCCTAAGCAATAATTATTCTTATAGTCCATAGATTCTTCTAGACCATTAACACTTAAGAATTCAAGAGAATCCGCGTCAATAACTTTTCTTATCTCCTCAACAGACAATCTTGACGCTATTAATTCATCTAGTTTTCCAGTATCTACTCCAAAATGGCAAGTTGAAATTATTGGGGGCGATGCAACTCTAACGTGTACTTCAGTAGCTCCAGCCCTTCTAAGCATTTTTATAACCTGGGGAGTCGTAGTTCCCCTTACAATACTATCGTCCACTAAAACTATTCTTTTACCCGATATAACGGAATTTAAAGTATTAAATTTAATTCTTACACCTATATCTCTAAGTTTTTGATCAGGAGATATAAAAGTCCTTCCAACATATCTATTTTTAATCAAACCAGCAACATAAGGAATCCCAGATCTGTTAGCAAAACCAACTGCAGCAGCAGTTGCTGAGTCAGGCACATCAATAACTAAATCGGCAGAAACAGAGTGTTCTTTGGCAAGAATCTCCCCCATATTCATTCTTCTAGAATATGTTAATTCTCCATCTAAAATACTATCAGGTCTAGAGAGGTAGATTTGCTCAAATGAACAAAGTGATTTTACTGAATTATTGCTCATCACTGATGAGATTACTTCATTATTTCTAATTACTATTGTTTCTCCTGGCTCTATTTCTCTTATAAAAGAAGCTCCAACATGATCAAGTGCACAAGTTTCCGAAGCTACTATGAAGCCCTCTCTATATTTACCTAATACCAAAGGCCTAAATCCATTGGGATCTCTAGCGCAAATCAATGAGTCTTTATTTAACATGACTATTGAATAAGCACCTTTTAATCTACTCATACAAAACTGAGATCTTTCCTTCCAATCTAATCCAGGTGAATTAGCATATAACATAGCAATTAACTCTGAATCAGAAGTCGTATTGAAAGTTGATATACCCCAAGAATCCAATATCTTTATTATTTCTTCAGTATTAATTAAATTGCCGTTATGACCTATAAATAAATCTCCGCTAATCCCAGAAACCTTTATAGGTTGAGAATTACTAAAATTGTTTGATCCAGTAGTGGAATATCTAGTATGTCCAATAGAAATATTACCTTTTAATTTAGAAATTTTATCTTCATCAAAAACTTGATTTATTAAACCTAAAGCCTTGTGTTCATAAATTGAGGAGCCATCACTTGTAGCTATGCCAGCTGATTCTTGCCCTCTGTGTTGTAATGAAAATAAGCTAAAAAAGGTCGAAGATGCCACTTGTTCACTTGGATGATAGATCCCAACAACACCACATTTTTCAGATAACTTTTTTTCTTGCATAAGGTTTCTCTGGTCTAAAACTTAATTATAAAGATCCCCAAAAAATAATCATAAAATTTTTAATACACAAAAAAACTCTTGATTACCTTTTCTGCCTAGAACTCTTGATTTTTTTATTTCGATAAAAGATAAACCTAATTTTTTATATCCATCTAGCAAATTATTAATTATCTCTGCATGAACACTGGGATTAGAAATTATTCCTCCTTGTTCGACTTGGTTTTTTTTCGCTTCAAATTGAGGTTTAATAAGAACAATAATATTACTTTCAGTCTTCATAAATTTAATTAGGTTTGGCATTATCATTAAAGTAGAAATAAATGAAACATCCACTACAATAAGGTCTACCTTTTCAATAGGCAATTTAATATCATATCTAGCATTTACCTTTTCATATGAGAAAACTTTTGAATTTTTCAATAAAGACGGATGAATTTGATTTATTCCAGAATCTATACAGTAAACTCTATCTGCCCCTTTTTTTAGAAGTACATCAGTGAAGCCTCCTGTAGAGGCACCAACATCAAGACAAGTATTGTAATTGAAATCTATACTTACATCATTAAAAAAATTACATAACTTTTCCCCTCCTCTAGATACAAACTTACTGTCATCAATGATTAGTTCCGAATCAATTTGTACTAGAGTGTGCGGAAATAGAATATTAGAATCAAAATTTCTGACTCTGATTTTTTTTGAATTTAGAATTATTTCTGCTTCCTTATTCGACTTAACAACACCTTTGTTGATCATTAAGTGGTCTAATCTTATTTTTTTTACCATTTTTTCAGCTTTAAAAGTTTATATAAATCTGGAATTTGAGAATCCCCAATACCTTTGATTGAGATTGATGCTGCAGTATTAGCAAACATTGCACTATCGCCAATCTGCTTTTTAAAAATAAAATAAAAAATTGAAAAAGTGATTGCCCACACATCTCCAGCACCAGTCTCATCAATATTAGTAACCTGAATGGTTTTATAATTTCTCAGCTTATTATCTACTATTAAAGCTGAACCTCGTTCGCCTCTAGTTATACATACCAAGTTACATGATTCAGCTATCTTAAAGGCATTATCATAATCTGTATCATGTTCAGACATAATCACTGCATCAAAAATTGAAAAATCTAAATCTGGAAGTTCTTTTTTAATTGATACATTTCCCTGATCATCTAAAGTCCGCATCCATCCTTGAAGATTACATACTTTGATACTAGATGGGAATAATTCTAAGAAATCATCAGTGATTTCATTCAAAACTGGGCAATAAAATATTAGCTTAGGCGATTCAGAATTTATTGGGTAAATTGAATCATAAATATTTAAACTTTCAGGAAAATTAACTACTTTCTGAGTTCTAGTATTATCATCAAAGTATATATTTTCGAATATAGCATGCCCTGTTCTCTTTTGAGAAAAAGTAAAATTATCAGGTAAACAATCTGTCAATTTTAATTTATCACTAGATACTGATATTACCCCTGAGCTGACTCCATATTTAATACAGGCTTTTGCAGCATAAAAAGATGGCCCTCCAATAGAAAAAAAGGAATTACCTTCTTTGGATATTATGTCTTCAGTTATGTTGCCAATAGCTAAAATATCAATGGATTTCAAATCTTATTTTAATTTAATTACAACTTGCCGCCTTGATCCACTACCTTCACTTTCAGTAGTGATCTTTGACTGCTTTTCTAAGGATAGGTGAACTATTCTTCTATCAAAAGGTGACATTGGGTCCATTTTTACAGGCTTTCCAGATTTGATAACTTTCTCTGCAGCAGATTCAGCTAAAGAGGCTATATTCTGCCTTCTTCTTTCTTGATATCCCTCTACATCCAAAATAACTCTTACTTTCTTGTCTAATTGCCTCTTAATAATAAATGAAATTAGAAACTCTAAAGATCTTAAGGTCTCTCCCTTTCTTCCGATTATTAACCCAGAATCATCCCCTTCTATCTCAAAATAAACTGATTTATTATCAAAATCGTCTTGATCTCTAAAGAAGGTCTTAACATCAACCTCTAGACTGGACAGAATATAATTTACCAAATCAACTGCGAGCTTTGCAGTATCTTCATCAACAATATCCATTTCTCTTCTAGGAACATCTGCTTTCTTCTTACTAGATTTTTTTGTTGTTTTAGGCTTAGTTGATTTGCCATCATCTTCAATAGTTACCTCTATTAATGCTGGCTCTCCACCAAGCCCCAAAATACCAGATTTCCCTGGAGATATTATTTCAATGTTAACCTCTTCTAGATTTGCCTTTAATTCTTCTAGTGCGAGCTTTGTTGCTTCTTCTACGGTTTTTCCTTGAAATTGTTGAGTGCTCATAATTTTCCTCCTTTACTTGCACTTCAAAATTTTCATTTTGATTTATTTCAGTATTCTCAGATTTTGAAGTTCTAAAACTTAACATTTCTTTTAGTGAATGCTTAACTTTTAATTTTTTTAGTACATATATTTGTATAAAGAACCCTGCTATATTTGAAAAAATTATGTATGTAGCTAAGCCTGCAGGAAAAGATAATGTAAAAAATCCAAACATTACTGGCATCATCCATAACATCATTTTATTTGTTTGCTCTTGTCTCGCATCTGAGCTTTTAAACATAGAGACTTTTTGTTGAGCAAAAGTTGTGCTAGCCACGATTAATGGAAGCAAGATTGCAAATAAACCTCCTGCTTGTTGAACAGGATTTACTAAATCTATACCTAAGAAAAAGCTATTCAATGGGACTTTATTTATCACAGGATTCCATGAATAAAGATATCCTGACAAATTAGCTAAGCCTTCTGGAGTAGGAGGGACAACTTTAAATATAGCCCTATAAAGCCCTATCCAAATTGGCAATTGAATTATCATTGGACCCAAGCACCCAACTGGATTAACACCAGATTGCTTATAAAGATTCATGGTTTCTTGGCTCATTTTTTGCCTGCTATCACGGTCTTTGCGATCTTTATATTTCTCTTGAATTAGTTTTAATTTAGGCTGAATAGATTGCATTCCAATCATCTGCTTTACTTGCCTAAATGAAAGAGGAATCATCAGAATCCTGATTAAAATAGTGAATACAATAATACTTAACCCAAAATTATCAGATAAAAGTGAATAAAGGACAGTCAAAATATTAACCATTGGCTTCATTATTATTTCATTCCATAAGAGCGAAAACATAGGTTTAGTCACAACCTTTCATATCATTTAAGTCAAAACATATTATTTGAGACCTATCAGTAATAGAATAGCCTCTAAAATTATTCTCTTTATCAATAGTAAATATAAGATTGTTATCAACAATTGGTAGTGACTGAACTCCGTTCTTTAATGGATACTCTCCCAATGTGGAACCAGTACCATCCTCAATAATAATTATCTTATCTTTATCAAAAGGGACAGCTAAAAGTGTCTGATTCCTGAATGAATAAGGAACTATGCCAGCTACTGGCTTCCCGTCAAATTCTAATTCCTTCTCCCACACTATAGACAGCAACTCTGAATCATAATCAATATCTATTCTATATAGCCACCCAGATAATGTAATCGCATAATAAGAATTATTAAATACTGCTATTTCAGACCAAATCCAGCCATCTAATCCTAATTCTGCCCAATAATTTAATCCGCTAATCGAAGAGATGTTGCTACCAGGAGAATTCAAACCAAAACATTTTAATTTTCCACTAATATTTCCATAACAGTAAGAATTTTCAGAAACTTTTATTATTGATGAAATTATCGGAAATTCACTTTGTTCTGTAAAAATAAGTCTATTCTGAGAGTTAGAGATATATGAATCATTGCTTCTAATATCTATGAATGAAACATCTCCATTCAACCCTCCAACAATTAGTATTTCTTGCTCTTTATCTAGAAAGGGGGTGCCGTAAATTTCGCCTTCTAAGGGAATTCTCCATAATATTTTACTAGTAAGCTCATCTAAAGTTTTATTGGAGTCTGATTTAGCATCAATAGCATATAAATATCCTCCCGCATCGTTACTTTTATCATTTTCAGAAGTCGCAACATAAATTACGTCATTATGATAAACAACTCCTCCAACAATTGAGCCATTTATCCTAATGTATTCTTCCATCCAAATTGAGTCGCCGCTAATTACATCTATAGCAAATAGACTAGAAATACATTTCCTATTCTGGCATTTTTTACCTTCTCCATTTCCATAAGCTGAACCATATAAAACCTCTTCCCTTAAAATCATATTGCCATAAAAAGAGCCTAAAGAATTTTCTCCCTGAGGAAATTCCCAGCCATTAACTATGGACCCATCTGATTTAGAAAATTTAAGAATTTTCCCACTGTCGGAAGGAACATATAGGTAATTTTCATCGACTACTGGAGAGGACCAATTACCTTGGTGTTCCATATCATTCATACACCCAAAAGACATAATAGATATGATTAAAATAAGGAGAATAAACATTTTATTTTTTCCTATAATTTTCATCTTACTGGGTCATACCCTCCCTTTGAAAATGGATTACACCTAAATAGCCTAATAAAAATCATCCATGAACCAATTATTGCCCCATACCTTTCTACCGCTTGATAGCCATAGTTTGAGCACGAAGGAGTGTACTTACAATTACCTCCAATATAGGGAGAGGCAGTTAAAATATATAATTTTATAAGTTTTAATATAATTTTTTTAGACATTATTATTCATCATCTTTAGAAATAAAATCATTAAATTTATCTAGAATATCCTTAATTGAAGAGTAATTTAAAACTTGATTATTATTCATAACTATCAAAACAATTGAAAACCCATTTAATTTAAATAATTCATCTCTTAGCAAGCTTTTAATTTGCCTCCTTAGCTTATTCCTAACTACTGAGTTGCCAACTTGCTTCTTTATAGAAATTCCTATTCTTAATTTATCAGGATCATTATCATCTAAATAATAAATAACCATTCCTGAGTTAGTAAATTTATTACCATTTGAAATTACTTCCAGAAATTCCTTAGATTTTCTTATGACTTCAACTGAAATCAAGGGTTAAACTATTGTTTAGAAACAACAGTTAAAAGCTTCCTTCCTCGGACTCTTCTTCTTTTAAGAACATTCCTTCCACTCTTAGTTCTCATTCTTATTCTAAATCCATGAGTTCTTGCTCTTTTTCTCTTTTTCGGTTGATATGTTCTCTTGGTCATGTTGAGTCTCGTACTTAAAAATTAATATTATATTTCTTTATTAAAAAATTTATTGTTGTTTAATCCCTTAAAGGATTATAATACTCTCTTGTAAAACTCGTATATTGTAATCTAACTTTTAATAGTTGACTACTACTAATACAAATAATATAGATTTAGGAACAAAAAATGGCAAAAAAGACTAATGTCGAAGATTTAAAAACCGAAATTAACTTAACTTCGAAGTCCAATATGATTGAAGCTCTAAAGTATTACGTTAAAACAATACCATTATCTGAGAGAATGAATGAAAGATCAGTGGTGGCTGATTTTGTTACTAATATTGGTGAAGATAAATTGCTTTCAAATTTAAAGCCACCTGAAGTAGGAGATTATAGTCAGCAAATAACTTCAAGAATGGCAAATACAGATACACAATCAAGACTTGCATCTGTTAAAAGATTCTTAATCTTTCTGCATAATAACGAATTGATTGATAATGATCTAAATATTCCATCTCATTTAAGATCTAAAAGAATATTAACTAATAAAAGAACTAAGAATAAAATTTCCACTTTTGAAGAAGGTCCTAAATTAACAAGAAGTAGGTATAAAACCTTGATTAACCAATTAGAAAAGCTTAACAAGCAGAAAATGGATCTAGCTGTTGATATTCAAAATGCAGCAGCAGATGGTGATGTAAGAGAAAATGCACCACTAGAAGCAGCCAGAGAAGCCCAAGGAATGGTAATGGCCAAGATAACAGATATAGAGAACCTAATGAGAGGGGCAATTATTATAGATGATGGGTCTCAATCCTTATTAAAAGGAAAAATAAATATTGGAAGCAAAGTAACAATTGAAAACCAAAAGGATAAAAAAGTTCACACTTTTCAAGTTGTAGATTTTCATGAAGCGGATCCTTTGAATTCTAAAATATCATCAGATTCACCAGTTGCTAAAGCAATTCTCGGAAAAGGTAAAGGTGAAACTGTTAGCGTCAAAAGTCCTTCAGGTACATTAGAATATAAGATTACCTCAAGTTCAAATAGGTAGTAATGACTGATTATTATCCTTGGATAATCTTTAACGTTTTTGTAATAGTACTTCTTGTATTTGATTTATATATTTCTAAAGGAAAAATTTATAAATTTAAATCCGCATTACTTTGGAGTTTATCTTGGATATCTATATCAATGGTTGTGGCCTTCTGGTTCTTTATTGAAGATGGATCATTAATGTCTAATAACGAAAGAGGAGTTTCCTTTTTAGCTGGATACATTGCAGAAAAAGCTTTGTGTTTTGATAATTTATTTGTATTTATAATTATTTTCGAATTTTTTCAGATCCCAGCAAAATTACAATCATTAGCTCTAACTTATGGAATAATGGGGGCGTTAATTACCAGAGCAATATTCATTGCTCTTGGATCTATTATTCTTTCAAACTTTGGATGGGTTTTGTTGGTCATGGGAATTTTCTTAATTTACACAGGAATAAAAATTTCTTTAGTTAAAGAAGGCGATTCTAATCCTGAAAATAATTTATTTTATAGAATTTCAAATAAATTTATTACTATTAGTAGCGAATTTGATGGGGCAAAATTCAGAACAAACATTAATGGAGTTAAAAAATTTACTCCAATGTTTCTAGTTGTTATTGTACTTGCAAGCACAGATATTGTATTTGCAGTTGATTCAATTCCTACAATTTTTGGAATAACACAAGACGTTTTTATTGTATGGACTTCTAATATGATGGCAGTTATTGGGATGAGACCTTTGTATTTCCTTCTTCAAGAAATAAAAAATCAATTTAGATTTTTGAAATACGGACTGTCTTTGATACTAGTTTTTATCGGATTCAAAATGACAATTGAATATCTTGGAGAGAAAATAGGCCCATTAATTAATAGCGAATTTATCACTCATTTTCATATTAATACCTATACATCGTTAGGTACTATAGTAGGTATTGTTACAGCTAGTATTTTACTTTCTAATATAATCAAAGAAAAAAATGGTTCAAAAAATATCAAATAGTAATCATGTTGATGGGATAGAAGAATCGGTAAGAAAGACACTTCAAAAAGAAATTAGCGGGGAAGTTAGATTTGATGAAATTACCAGAGAAATATATTCAACAGATGCCTCAATTTATAGAATATTGCCACTGTGTGTAACCTTTCCCAAAAATACTAACGATGTAAAAAATATAGTCCAAATAGCAGACGAAAATAATATTCCTATACTTCCAAGAGGCGGGGGGTCAAGTCTATCAGGGCAAACTGTAAATAAAGCAATAGTTATTGATTTTTCAAAGTACTTAAATTCAGTTATTGATTTTGATAAAAATGCTAAAAAAATCATAGCGCAACCCGGGATTTCCATTGATGTATTAAATAGCTATCTAAAACCTAAGAATTTGCTTTTTACACCCGATCCAAGCACTACAAATAGAGCAACTGTGGGAGGAGTTATAGGAAATAATTCTTGTGGAGCACATTCTGTAATATATGGAAAAACAATTGATCATGTCTCAAGCCTAAAAACTATACTTTCTAATGGAGTTGCTCATAAATTTGAAAAGTTACCATTTAATAAATATGAAAGTCTTTTAAATAAAGGTTCTTTAGAATCAAATATTTATGGTAGTTCTATTAATCTCTTTAAAGAATATACAGATGAATTAAAAAAAAGATTCCCTAAAATACAAAGGAGGGTTGGCGGATATAATTTAGATGAGATTAATCATGATGGATATGTTGATTTAACAAAGTTGATAGTTGGATCAGAAGGAACATTAGCTACTATCACTGAGGCTGAGTTGGATTTAGTAGATCTTCCAACCAACAAAGGGTTATTGGTAATAGAATTTTCAGATATCATTAAATCTATGGAGGCTTCTACATATGCTCTTGAATTTGAGCCTTCTGCGGTAGAGCATATAGGCGAGATTATTTTAGATGAAGCAAAAAAATCACCTGAATTTGCATCTGGAATTGATTACTTAAAAAATAATCCCACAGATATAATAGTTGCTGAATTTTATGGAGAAAATGAACTTGAAGTAAAAGATAAAATAGAAAAGCTGAATTCAAAAATTCAAAATTCAAAATTATCTTTATCTAGCACAATAGTGATGGACCCTGACCAGCAATCTAAGGTATGGAATATGAGAAAAGCTGGATTAGGTTTAGTTATGAAAAAACCTGGAGAGGCTAAAGCGATTCCTTTTGTAGAAGATACTGCTGTATCGCCTGAAAAGTTACCTGAATATGTTAAGAGGTTTGATGAAATTGTAAGGAGCAATGGAACCACAGCAGGATATTATGGACATGCTTCAGTGGGATGTCTTCATATTAGGCCACTAATTAATCTTAAATCAGAAAATGACATAAAAAAGATGGTAAAAATATCGAGTGATATTTCTGATTTAGTATTTGAATTTGGAGGTGCATTTAGCGGGGAGCACGGAGATGGAATAGTAAGAGGTGCATGGACAAAAAAAATGTACGGAGAGAAAGTATATTCTGCTTTTAAAGATTTAAAAAAAGCATTTGATCCAAAAAATATACTAAACCCTGGAAAGATAATAGAAACTCCGCCTATGGACTCTAATCTTAGATTTGGGAAAAGTTACAAAACAGAAAAAATAGATACCTTTCTTTCTTTTGAAAAAGAAGGAGGGTTTGCTCAAGCTATTGAAATGTGTAATGGCCAGGCTGCTTGTAAAAAAATTAACTCTGGATATATGTGCCCCTCATTTATGGCAACTAGAGATGAAGTAGATTCAACGAGAGGAAGGGCAAATGCGCTAAGAGCCGCCTTATCAGGCAAACTTCCTATAGAAAAATTGAATTCAAAAAAATTATTTAATGTTTTAGATTTATGCTTAGAATGTAAAACTTGTAGGTCAGAGTGCCCATCTGGAGTGGATATGGCTAAGATCAAATATGAATTTTTACATCAATACTACAAAAAAAATAAAATTCCTCTTAGATCAAGATTAACTGGAAATATATCAACACTTAATAAAATTGGGTCAATTTTTCCGGGCATTTTTAACCTGACCAGAAAACTATTCATATTCAAGCTTCTTTCAGATTATCTATTGAAAATCGATAAAAGAAGAAATATTCCAAAGATTGCTCCTAATTCATTTGAAAAATTATATAAATCAGATTCGGATAGCAAAGAGAAAATAGCTGTCTTCTTTCATGATACCTTCACAAACTATAATCATCCTCAGGTAGGACTATCTGCTATAAAAATACTAAAGTCTCTAAAATATAATGTTAAGTTAATCGATAAAAAATGCTGCGGGAGGCCATTAATATCAAAAGGATTATTGGGGTCTGCCAAAAAGAATGCGCAATACAACATAGATAAACTTTATCCTCTTGTTAAAGAAGGAGCGATAGTAATAGGAGCAGAACCGAGTTGCATATCTGCATTAAAGGATGAGTATCCAGATATGTTTCCAAGAGATGAAAGGGTTAATTTAATTTCTGATAATACATATTTACTGCAAGAGATAATTACTGACCCTGAAAATTTAAATAAAATTAAATTTAAAAGTAATTTAGCCAATAAGTCATATGCTGTACAAGTGCATTGCCATGAAAAAACTATCTCAGGGGAAAATGTTTCAGTAGATTCTTTGAGGCTGATACCTAATTCAAAAGTAGAAAAAATTCCATCAGGGTGCTGTGGAATGGCAGGAGCATTTGGCTATGAAAAAGAGCACTTTGATATTTCTAAAAAGATAGCTGAAGACAGATTAATTCCTTATCTAAGCAATATTGAAAAAAATACACAAGTAGCAATTACTGGAGTTTCTTGTAGACATCAAATAGAAGACTTTTCTGACCATAACCCTAAACACATACTAGAAATAATTGCAGAAAATATAGAAACCTAGCTTATCTACTTTTTTTAGAGCTCCAAAATTTTAACAATGCTCCGATTGTAGTTCCAAACCATACATATCCGCTTATCAAAAAAGAGATAAGCAGTGAGTAGTACCATTTTAACTCACCAAATACCCCAGAAAACTCCATTAATAGAAAAAGTGGTAAAAATAGAACTATGGCACATAGTAGTCCAAAGTATATTATTCTTTCACCTTGCAAATCTCCTATTGAGGCTCCTACAAAACCAGAAATAAATGGGCTAATTGGAAATGCAAAAAAATGTACGATAGGAATAGCTGCTGAAACTACCATAATTACGAATGAAACTGAAACTGAAACTACCATATTATTTTCTAAATTATACCATTTAAATCAAGTTAAATTCTATGCCCATTTCTTCACATGCCTCTTTATACCAATCTACCACCTCTTTATGAAGAGGAATGCCATCATTTAACCTTTTTTGTTCTTCTTCATGCTCTTCTAATCCTGCGTAAAGAACTCTTTTATTTCCTGGGGCTGGCTTTGTATCTTCAAGACCTTGAAGCATTTGGTCCATTGAATTCTTAAATTCATCAACTTCTGAAAAACCATCTATCTTAAAAACAGAAACATAATGTGCTCTTCTTGAAGCTTGAAGAGTAGGAAACCCAATTCCATTACTAAGTATTCCACACAATATGTCCACAGATACACCTAGTCCATAACCTTTGTGAGAACCCATTTCTCTAGTTCCTCCAAGAGGGAGTTGCATCTTTTGAGGGCCATGTGCGTATTGGAATTCTCCTCCTCCATCCATATCTGGAGTCCCGTCATCATGAGCAACCCAACCTGGTTGCATTGAAGCCCCAATTCTCTCTAATAAACCCATCTTATTGCCTGCAATTGTTGTAGTTGCTGCATCAAAAATGAAGGGGGGCTTATTTTTTGTTGGCACAGCAATTGCAATAGGATTTGTGCCTAATTTAGCCTCAGCGCCGAAGGTAGGCACCATAGTATTTCCGCCAGCAGTCATGCATGTTCCAATCATGTCATATTCTAGTGCCATCATTGCAAAATATCCTACAGCTCCACAATGCGCAGAATTCCTTATTGAAATTGATCCAGTGCCATATTTTTCAGCTTTCTCAATTGCTAAATTCATCGCATGATAAACAGTCATTAACCCTAAACCGCCATCTCCATCTATAGTTGCAGTTGTTGGAGATTCTCTTATAATATTCCATTTTGGATTTGGATTAATTTGACCAGAGTTATAACCCTTAATGTAGCCTCTTAATAAATTAGATACACCATGGGTTTCTATACCTCTTAAATCTGCATGCATTAATACATCAGATCCTATTCTTGCCTCCTCAGATTTAACGCCACATTTAATGAACATTTGCTCAGTCATCCTTCTTAAGTTATTAATATCAACTATAACTACATCCTCTTTAGGGACTTTAAAATAATCCAGCAAAATACTCCTTTAATATTTTTTTTGATAATACATCACAAATATAATTTTTTAAATGAGGCACGTTAATTTAATAAAAATAATAAATTAAGACTTTAAAATTTCATCCTATGGTAATAAGCTAAAATCAGAGAAAGGATGTTCACAATGAAAATAACCAATGTTATTCCATACCCAGTTTGGATTGGTAGCAGAAACCAATTATTAGTAAAAATTGAAACTGATAGCAATGTGTCTGGTTGGGGAGAATCAGGGCTATCTGCAAGAGAACTCGGAGTGTCAGGAATTATAGAACACTACAAAGAAATCATAATTGGAATGGACCCATTTGAAATTGGTAAAATTTGGCAAAGATTATACAGAAGTCAGTATTTTGAAGGCGGCAGAACAATAACTGCTGCTATTTCTGCGATCGATTTGGCTCTTCATGATATTAAAGGAAAGGCCTTAGATGTTCCTGTATACGAATTATTAGGCGGAAAGCAAAGAGAGTTGGTTCCGACATTTGCTACAACATCAGAAGCTCCAGGGCCAAAAATGATTGATCAGGCAAAAAAATTAATTAAATCAGGATGGCAAGCTTTC
>JAYZIQ010000020.1:0-6729 GCA_036165455.1 Chloroflexota bacterium
GAACCTTCTTTTTCATTTTCTGAAGTTCCACTAGCTAGGACCTCTTTTTCTCTGCTTCCAGCTCTGTATACTGTTATTCCTTTGCATTTAAGCTCCCATGCCATCATGTAAGTAGTTGTGACATCCTCTTCAGAGGCCTCGTTGGGAAAATTTATTGTTTTTGATATACCTGCATCAACGCTTTCTTGGAAAGCTGCCTGCATCCTTACATGGTATTCTGGACTTATATCTGGTGCAGTCCTGAACACCTTTTTTACATCAGATGGAACATCTCCCCGATCTTGTAGAGAGCCACCATTTGAAAGGTGTTCCAGTAATTCTTCACTATAAAAACCTTTTTCTTTTGCTACCTTTTCTAGATTTTTATCTACGTAATACAACGTTTTGCCTTCTAAAATGTTTTGCTTTCTATAAGCCAGAGAGAACACAGGTTCTATTCCAGATGAACATCCAGCAATCATAGATATTGTTCCTGTAGGTGCAACAGTTAATCTGCATGCATTCCTAATTGGCTTATCGCCGTGTATTTGAGGCCTGCTTGCTTCCCATCCTTCAAAAGGCCCTCTTTTTTCTGCAAGCTCTTCTGATTTAAAATCAGCTTCACTTTGAATAAATTTCATCACTTTTCTTCCCATATCAACTGCTTCTTCAGAATCATAACTCATCTTCATCTTTATAAGCATGTCCGCAAAACCCATAACACCTAAACCGATCTTCCTACTTAATTTATTAGCTTTTTTTATTTCAGGAATTGCGTATTTATTTGCATCTATTGTGTTATCTAAGAAGTGTACTGCAGTCCTTGTTGATTTCCTTAGCCTATTCCAGTTAATATCAGTTTCATCTTCATTCACAAATTTAGCCAAATCTATAGAACCTAAATTACATGATTCATTAGGAAGCAAAGGTTGCTCCCCACATGGATTTGTAGCTGTCATTTCTCCTAAATGGTTAACAGGGCTCCTCCTATTAACTTCGTCTAAAAATATCATCCCAGGCTCACCATTCTTCCATGCGCCTTTGACAATTTTTCTAAAGAGATTATATGCATCTTTTGTTCCAACTACCTCTTTAGATTTAGGATCAATTAAATTGTAATCTTTCTTTTCCTTTACTGCTTTCATAAATTCATCAGTTGCTCCAACAGATATATTAAAATTATGAATTTCCCCTTCTTGAGTTTTGCAATCAATAAATTCTTCTATATCTGGATGATGAACATTCATAACAGCCATATTCGCTCCATCTCTCTTGCCGCCCTGAGTAACAAGAGTAGATACTGAAGAAAGCAATTTAAGAGCAGCTATGGGCCCACAAGCCTTTCCGTGAGTAGTTTTAATTGTGGCTCCTTTTGGCCTTAATTCAGATAAAGCAAATCCTGTTCCACCGCCATATTTTTGAACCATTGCTGCATCATGGGCAGTTTTCATTATTCCTTCCATACTATCCTCAAGAGGTAATACAAAGCAGGCTGATAGCGTCCCAGCTTTAGTCCCCGCATTCATTAAGGTAGGTGAATTTGCTAAAAATTCTAAACTGGATAGCATTTGGTAAAATTCCTCTGCAGTTTCTTTGATCTCTTCAGTGGAAGCTCCATAAGCTTTATCTGGCTTAGCTAGAGCACTAGCTACTCTTCTAAAAAGCCCGTCAGGGTCTTCCTTTACATTGCCGCTGTCATCTTTAAGCAGGTATCTATGTTCTAAAACAACTTTTGCGTTATCGCTAATCTCAGCAGGCTTAAATTTTTTTTCAATATTGGATTGTTCTGCTTGTGAAAAAAAATCATTCGATTCCTGTTCTTGTCCTAATTCTAATGATGATTGTGCTTTACTTATATCTTCTTGGTTCACTATTATTTCCTTTCCTTTATAAGATAATTACTTTTTCGACAACTGATTTAGTTCATTTTCAAAATTACTTAAGTTTTTGAAATCTTTATATACTGACGCGAATCTAATATATGCAACATCGTCAAGAGTACGTAGTTTATTTATAACTATTTCCCCGATTTTTTTACTCTCTATTGTTGTTTGGTTTAGAGAATTGACTTCTTTTTCAACTTCCAAAATTAATTTATTGATGTCCTTGTTATCTACTGGTCTTTTTGTGCAAGCTATCCTAATGCTTTTTTCAAGTTTCTCAAGTGAAAAAGGCTCTTTTGTGTAGTCATTTTTTATTACAATTATTGAAGAAATTTGAATTTTTTCATAAGTTGTAAATCTTTTATAACAATCAAGGCATTCTCTTCTTCTTCTAATAGAGTCGGAAGATTCTCTAGACTCAATAACTTTCGTATTTTTAAAAGTACAAAAAGGGCAATTCATAATAATTTTGTCAATTTTGATAAAACACTAAATATAGTGTGTAAAAATAGAATATACACCAATTGTAGTGTATTTTCAATACCCTATTGACTAATTATTGAGCTGAATTTCTAAGAAATGGAGGTAAATCTAAATCTAATTGTTCTGGCTTTGTTGAGGCAATATCATTCTCAAATCTTGCAGACTCATTATACATAAATTCTGACTCTGGAAACCCTGTTGCAATCACTGTAACTTTTACTTCATCAGTAAGAGTTGAATCAAATGCTGTACCAAAAATTATTTTTGCTTCTGGATGAGCCTCTTTAGAGATCAACCCTGAAGCATCTTCAATTTCTTTCATAGTTAATTGATTTTCATTTTCAGGACCAGTTATATTAAAAATGACACCTCTTGAACCTTCTATTGATGTCTCTAAAAGTGGGCTTTGAATAGCTTCTTTTGCTGCTTCAACAGCTCTATTTTCCCCTCTAGACTCTCCAATTCCCATCCAAGCTGCGCCAGCATTTTTCATTATTGTTTTAACATCAGCAAAATCCAGATTAATCTCGCCTGGGTTAACAACAACTTCTGCAATCGATTGGACCCCTTGCCTTAACACATCATCTGCAAGCTTGAAGCCTGCATCCATAGTAAGGTCATCATCTGCAATAAGCATTAGCCTGTCATTTGGTATAACAACTAAAGTATCGCAATAATTTCTAAGAGTATTAATGCCTTCCAATGCTTGCTTTTGCCTATTTATTCCTTCAAATCCGAATGGTTTTGTTACAACTCCAACAGTTAATGCTCCTGACTCTCTAGCTATTTCAGCAATTACAGGAGCTGCCCCAGTTCCAGTTCCTCCACCCATTCCTGCAGCAACAAAAACAAGGTCTGTGTCATCTATTAATTCTCTTACCATTCCTCTGCTTTCTTCGGCGCATTCTCTTCCTTTTGAAGGATCACCACCAACTCCTAATCCTCTGGCTGTTTTTTCCCCAATTTTTACGGCTACCCCCATGTCACTTGTTTCTAAAGCTTGCGCATCTGTATTGAAAATCATGTACTCAACTTGCTCAATTTTATTTCGATACATCCTTTTCACAGCATTTGAACCACCACCACCAACGCCTAAAACTTTTATAGTGGCCGTAGTCCTTTCAATATTTTTATTACTTTCTGTCATTGTCATTTAACCCCCTAAGCTAAAATTAAAAATTTTCTTTATTTTGTCTTTCATTGCAGTTGTATTTTTTTCAATTTCTTTTTCAATGAATTTTTTCTTTGATAATTGTTCAATATTTAATCTAAGATCTTTAAAATTTCTATCAAAATTACTTAAACAGAACATATCATTTGAAACAATATTTTCTTTATTCTTACTATAAACAAAGAATTGAAAAATATATTTTGATAGCGACTCGAAGCCTTCATATTTTGTTCCAGGTCCTGAAATAACAAGTCTATTTATAGATAATTTATTGTTAGTATTTTCTTCAAAATATTTTTTTGCTATATTTAGCAATTCATGAGCTCTTTCTCTCATAATGGCTCCGATTTTTTTATTAGATATCCGTTCTTCTTGACCTGTTTTGGTTGTGATGTTTATAGTCTCTTTATCTTTAATTAATTCAGGGGTAATAGTGCCAAATTTATCAACTAAAATTTTCGAATCCTTTTTATTTATATTTAAGGTCAAGGCAATATCATTTATGAAATTATGCTGACCAACTGGTATAGCCCCCATATAAATAACCTTATTCTTATGAATAATTGACAACTCAGTTACATCTATTCCAACATTTAAGTAATAACAACCAAAATCTCTATTTTCTTCATCAACCAAAATTAACGATTTGGCTAAAGTGTTTGAAACTATGCTTAGAGGACAATTAAACCCAATATCATCCAAAAGATTTTTTAAAGCCTTAGAAATATTAGACTCCACGAATACTTTTAATTTGTAAGTTTCGAATTTCCTGGCATGCATTCCTAGAGGATTAGAAACTATATCTTTCCCGTCTAGTATAAATCCAAGCGTATAGCTATGAATTAACGTAATATCATCTTTGATTTCGCTTAATTCATGTTGCATTAAAGATGTATCATCTTCATTTATAGCTTTTACTTGTTGTGAATCAAATATAGTATTTTTTTCAGTTGCCGTTGATATTACTGACGGAGATATACCCACTAAAATATCTTCGAAATCGTAGGTATTTATTATTCTTAAAAATTTAGGATCTTGAAATGAGCTTAGAAATGAATCATTATCAATGACACTTCCTTTTGAAATACCATTTATCATTAAATCTAAACTCTCAACTTGCTTATTTTTTGATAATACAGCTATTTCCGCTTCTTCTGATGATAAATTAATTATTAATCTATTGTTATTCATTTACATTACCCTTTCTATTACTCTCAATTTTGCACTTCTACTTCTTGGATTAGAAGTTATTTCAGTTTCTGAAGGAGTTATAGGTTTTTTGTTTATAGTTTTTATGTATGGCTTTGCAGAACATGTGCATTCTAAATTTAATGGAGGGCAACTACATTTAGATATGCCCTTTTTAATAAAATCTTTTACAATTCTGTCTTCTAGTGAGTGATATGTTATTACAGCTAATCGCCCCCCAATCCCTAGTAATGATAAAGAGTCAGCAAGAGCATTTTCTAGCTCTTTGATTTCTCCATTAACAGCAATCCTAAGCGCTTGAAAAGTTAAAGTTGCTGGATGATGTTTTCTTCTGACTTTTAGATTGGCTGATTCAATTATATTAGCTAGTTCATTAGATGAAAAAATGGGCCTATTGCTACAAATTGCTGCTGCAATTCTCCTAGAATTTGGATCTTCGCTGTATTTAAAAATTAAATCCGATAAAGATTTTTCTGAGTAATCATTTACAATTTTACTAGCATTTAACTCTGCATCTAAATTAAACCTCATATCTAATTTACTATCCCTAGAAAAACTAAACCCTCTATCTTCAAAATCGAGCTGAAGGGAAGATATTCCCAAATCTAATAAAATTCCATGCACAGGTATAAAATTAATTTCAGAAGCTATTTCTTTCATTTCAGAGAAGTTTGAGTTAGAAAAAAAAGAGCAGTCAGAAAACCTATTAAGCCTTTTTTTTGAAATTATTATAGCTTCATGATCAGCATCTATTCCTAGTACTTGGCCTCCTGGCTGAGATGTTTCTAATATTGCTTCAGTGTGCCCACCTTCACCTAGAGTCCCATCTATATACCTCCCACCTTGAATAACATTGAGATTTTCTACAACTTCAGTAACCATTACTGGATAGTGGTATCTTTTAATATTCATCATTTTGTGCAACTTAATTTCAAATTTAAAACGCTTTGATTAATTTCTAACAAATTTGACCCTAGAATTTCTATAATTTTTAGAGCAAATTTTGATTAAATCTGAAATTGTTAGGTTATGTTGGTAAAATTCATCATGAATAAGATATGCGAGGTACTTAATTTGCAGAATGTTTTAAGAATAATAACTATTTTTCCTAATTTGTTTGATTCATTTTCAACTATTGGGGTTGTTGGAAAAGCCATACAGTCCAATAAAGTAACTTTTAGTGTTGAAGATTTAAGAAATTTTGGTATTGGTAAGCACATGAGTGTTGATGATACTCAGTATGGCGGGGGACCTGGAATGGTTATGAGGCCAGAACCTTTTTATGATTCAGTGGAGTCTTTAAAAAATATACATAATGAAAAGCCATACATAATTTTAACTAGCCCTAAGGGCAATACCTTAGATTCAAAAAAAATTAAACAATTAAGTAAAAAAAATTGCATATATATTCTATGCGGAAGATATGAAGGAGTGGACCAAAGAGTTCAAGAATTAATTGTTGACGAAGAAATAAGCATCGGGAATTATATTTTAAGTGGCGGAGAGATTCCTGCCATGGTAATTGCAGATTCAATAATTAGGAAAATTCCAAATGTATTAGGATCATCCGAATCAACACTAAATGAAACTTTTTCTGAAAATATTTTTGGAAAAAATAAGGAGCCGGTATATACAAAACCTAGAACTTTTAAACATTTAAGTGTTCCAAAAGTATTACTAGAAGGCAATCATAAAAAAATAGAGGAATGGAGAAAAAAAATGAGAAAATAATGCTCATTTTGTTTTCTAAATTCTAATTAATAAAAATATATTGATAAAAGAGGGTCTATAGATATAGAATAGTCAGGTTATTTCTAACACAATCAAATATAAATATGCTAGATCAAGATAATATAAAAGACGAAGAAGCTCCTAAAGACGAAGAAGCTCCAGTAGCTGAAGAAGCTCCTAAAGACGAAGAAGCTCCAGTAGCTGAAGAAGCTCCTAAAGACGAAGAAGCTCCAGTAGCTGAAGAAGCTCCTAAAGACGAAGAAGCTCCAGTAG
>JAYZIQ010000021.1:0-6591 GCA_036165455.1 Chloroflexota bacterium
ATGATATTGAAAATATTTTGAATTGGAGCCCAGCTAAAATATCTAAAAAAGAAATTCCCTTCATGCCATCTAGAGTTGTATTGCAAGATTTTACTGGTGTTCCTGCTGTAGTGGATTTAGCCACTATGAGAGATGCAGCAAAAAAATTAGGCTTTGATCCAAAGAAAGTTAATCCTTTGGTGAGATCAGATTTAGTTATTGATCATTCTGTCCAAGTTGATTTTTACAAAAGTTCTAATGCTTTGCAGAAGAACACTGAACTTGAATTCCAAAGAAACAGAGAAAGATATCAATTTTTAAAATGGGGGCAACAAGCTTTTGATAATTTTAAAATTATACCGCCAGGAGTAGGAATAGTTCATCAGGTTAATCTGGAATATCTTGCGCCTGGGGTAATTATTAACAACATTGACGGAGCAAATAAAATATACCCTGATACTTGTATTGGCACAGACTCACACACAACTATGATAAATGGATTGGGAGTATTAGGCTGGGGTGTTGGAGGAATAGAAGCAGAAGCAGTTATGTTAGGCCAGCCCTACTATATGAAATTACCTGAAGTAATAGGAGTGAATATATCAGGGGAACTTAGAGAAGGGACTACAGCAACAGATCTTGTTCTCTCTATTACTCAAGTGTTAAGAAATTTAGGAGTTGTAGAGAAATTCGTAGAATTTTTTGGAAAAGGGTTAAGCTCAATGTCTCTTCAGGATAGAGCCACTATTGCAAATATGGCGCCTGAATATGGCGCCACATGTGGATTTTTCCCTGTTGATAATGAAACATTGAATTATCTAGAAAATTCTGGAAGAGATTCAAAAATTGTAAGTCTTACAAAAGATTATTGTAAAGAACAATTAATGTTCCATGATGAAAATTCTATTCCTGAATATAATAAAATAGTTGATTTTGATTTAGGCTCTGTTCGTCCAAGTTTATCTGGTCCGAGAAGACCGCAAGATAAAATTTTTTTAAATGATGTTAAATCTGTATTCAACAGTGAATTTAAAGGTTTAAATAAATCTAATGACAAATTAAGTAATGGTTCTGTAGCAGTTGCAGCCATAACCAGCTGCACAAATACATCTAATCCTTCGGTTATGATTGGAGCAGGCTTGCTTGCTAGAAATCTGGAAAACATTGGACTAAAACCTAAATCATGGGTTAAGACATCAATGGCTCCTGGCTCTAGGGTTGTGACTAGCTATCTAAGTAATTCTGGATTAGATAAATATTTGGATAACCTAGGATTTAATACTGTTGGATTTGGCTGTACTACCTGTATAGGGAATTCAGGGCCTCTTGACGATGAAGTATCTGAAAATATAGAAAATTCAGATTTGGTTGTAGCTAGTGTTTTAAGTGGTAATAGGAATTTTGAAGGTCGAATTCATCCTTTAGTTAAAGCAAATTTTCTAGCCTCCCCATTATTAGTTATAGCTTATGCTATTGCTGGAACTGTAAATATTGATATGACTAATGATCCATTAGGTACTGATTCTTCTGGAAGAGATGTTTATTTGGCCGATGTATGGCCATCTTCAAAAGATATTCAAGATGAAATCAATAAATCTATTTCACCTGAGATGTTTAAAGAGCAATATGAAAATGCAATTTTAAACAATAATGATTGGAATAAATTAGAATCTTCTAAAGGTGAAAATTATAATTGGGATTCAAGTTCAAGTTATATTCAGAAAGTACCGTTCTTTGATGACTTCTCAAAAGATGCTCCTCAAATTAAACCATTAAAAGATGCGAGATTATTGTGTGTATTAGGAGATTCTGTCACTACAGATCATATTTCCCCAGCAGGATCTATTCCTGAATTAGCCCCATCAGGCCAATTTTTAATTTCTAGAGATATTCCTAGGAATCAATTTAATTCTTATGGGTCTAGAAGAGGTAATCATGATGTAATGGCACGTGGTACATTTGGTAATATTAGATTAAAAAACTTTTTAACCCCTGAAAGAGAAGGTGATTGGACTATATATTTTCCTGAAAATATAGAGATGAGGATATTTGAAGCCGCTAAAGAATATGAAAAAAATGGAACATCATTGATTGTTATTGCAGGTAAAGAATATGGGACAGGATCTTCAAGAGATTGGGCAGCAAAAGGGCCAAATTTATTGGGGGTAAAAGCAGTTATTGCAGAAAGTTTTGAACGAATTCACAGAAGTAATTTAATTGGAATGGGCATCACGCCTTTAGAATTTATTAATGGCGAAAATTATAAATCCCTTGGCTTATCTGGAGATGAATATTTTGATTTTGAAGATATTAATAATGATACCAACCCATTGTCGTTAATTAACGTAAAAGCTAAAAGAAAAAATGGATCTGATATTAACTTTAAAGCTAAATTAAGAGTAGATACTGAGATAGAAAAAAAATATTTATTTAATGGCGGGGTATTACAATTTGTATTAAGAGATATGGTTTCAAGTTCCTAAATTCTGTATTAGGTTTTTTAGAGTTTCGCTTAGGTCTTCTTCTATAAAATTATAATTATTTTGTTGTAATTTTTCTGGCACCACCGGATAATTGTTTAATAAAATTTGACTAGCTAACTTATTAGCCCCCAGCTTGATTAAAGGAGAAGGCAAATTCAATATTGGATTTACGTTTAGCTCTTGAGCCAATTTTCTTAGAAATTCTTTTGAAGTATTCTTTTGAGGAGAAACAATATTTATTGGGCCTTCTAAGAAGTTTGAATTTATAATGAAGTGCATGATTCCAATAACATCATTTATAGATATCCAAGGCCAATATTGATTACCACTTCCTATTGATGAAACTCTCAGATAATTAACTAGATTTTTCATAATTTTTAAAAATAAACTTTCTTTTGAGATTACTTGACCAAACCTTAGATTTATTACTTTAGTTTTTGGAGTATTATAAAATCTTGAAGCTTCTTCCCAATCTAAAGCTAATTGAGTCAAAAATCCTTTTCCATAATCAGTATTTTCAGTTATGTCATTTTTGGAGGAATTATATATACTGCAGCCGGAGGCAGAAATAAAGTATTTTGGGGGATTTTTTAATTTTGATATCACTCTAGATAGCAATAAGTTTGTTCCTACTCTCGAAGAATAAATTAATTCTTTTTTTATACTAAAAGGATTAATAGAAGCAATGTTATTTCCGCAGAGATTAATAATTGCATCAAATGATTCTAGCTTTTCTTGATTTATGTAATTTGTATTTGGGTCCCAAAAAATACCAGCAGTATCTTTTGATCTTACTATTCTGGTAACTGTATGATTTTTTAGTCTTAAATCATTTACCAGGTAAGTTCCTATAAGCCCGTGAGATCCTGATATGGCAATTTTCATTTATTTTTTTAGTTTTGATTTAAATCTAGGATCGACAGGAAAAATCCAACCTCTATTCATAATTATTTCTTTTGAAAGTTCAGGTGGTATTGCAACAATTATTTCTGGCTCGATTGAAAATCTACCAGTAAATCCGCCTATTGCACTCCTAGTGTGAACTCCAGAATAACCGCCCTTGTCTTCTGATCCATCAAAATAATCCCCAAGTCCTCCAAAAATAGATTGCCATCTTAAAGAAAATCCATTCATTACTGCAGGGCCTGAGTCAAAATCGACATCAGTTGAAACTACCATGCCTAAAGCTTTTATAGTGTAAATTATATCGTTAAGATCTCCTCCTTCTCCTCCGCATTTTAAAGCCCAGTGGAGCCTTGTTAGCATATTGTCAGCTATTTTTTGTGCTGCTTGCTGACCATGTTTTACTCTCTCAGGATCGTCATTCATTTGGTAATCGCCTCCTCCTTCTCCTGATAGATAGACTAATCCAGATTCATGAAAAAGCACTGTAGCAATAGGTAATCCGCTAGATGTTATATCTTTTACATGTTCATCATAAGTACCTAAATCTATTCCTAATCCAGATATTCTTTCGTAAACATCATAATTTCTTCTTACCTCTTTAGGGATTATTGAATTTTCATAAAATTTGCTCATGGCTTCTCCTTTTATTTTATTGTAAATATTTTATTCTCTTTGATCCATTTATTATCTAATATTAATCCTAGTCCCGGCTTATCAAAAGGTCTAACATTTCCGTTATTAAGATTTATATTTTCTATGGTAGCAAAATCGGCTGTTGAAGTAGGCATCCAATATTCATAATAAGTACAATTATTTATACTGCAAGTTACATGTATATTTGCCATATTAAAAAAGATATTCCCTCCAGTTCCGATTTCACATCTTTTATTGAATGCTTCAGCAACAGCAGCAGATTTTAGTAATCCGGTAATTCCAAGTTTTCTTGAAGTACCCCTCATTATTTGTGGTGCTAATTCGGTGGCATATAATCTATTCTCATTAAATAAGAATGGAGCCTGATCTGTCATTGCCAAAGGCGTTTTAATTTTTTTGTAGAGTTTGCTGATTGATTCAAAATCGTCCCATTTAATTGGGTCTTCAAACCAATAAAAAAAATTGTCATCCAATGCTTTTCCGATTTCTAATGCCTTTTCATAAGTGTAAGAATTATTTGGATCCAGCATAAGAGCATAATCTTCACCAACATTATTTCTAACTAAATTAAGCATTTTTTTAGTTTTTTCCGTATTCATCGGTCCAGGATGAATTTTATAAGCATTTAAGCCTAGTTTTTTCATTTCATCACTTTCTATAACATACCCTTCAGGGTCATTATGCCTAGGTTGGTACGTGCCATATGCAGGAATATCTTTATTACTACCTCCTAATAAATTAAACACTGGCAATCCAGAGATCTTTCCTTTTAAGTCCCATAATGCAACATCTATAGAAGCAAAGGTAGAGTAATCTATGGGGTTAAATCTGTTAATTGATGCTTTTGGCATATTATTAACATACGACCATAAAGAAATGTTGTTTAATGGATTTTTATTGATTAGTAAGTGAGAAAATCTTTTATGGATATCATTTATACTTTTCTTCGCATCCCCTCTATGCCCCCCAATCATTGAATTGCCCTCAAATCCTTCATCTGTTTTAATTCTTAAAATGCCTTGATGGACAATTCCTCCTGTTATTGAAGACGGCCCCCCATGATCTTGTACATTATCTCCAACAAATTCTAGATTTCTCTCAACAATGTCAATAATTATCTCAGTAATTTTCATAATTTTAATTTACACTATTAATTCGTTAATTGTTTAATAAATATAAGGGTAAATAATAAATTGAATGCATCAAACTTGATATTGGTAAGGCATGGTCAGAGTGAATGGAATAGATTAGATCAATTTACTGGCTGGGTTGACGTAGGTTTATCTGAGGAAGGCTTTAAAGAGGCAAAAAATGCTGGAAAAAAAATTCATAAAACAGGAATAAAATTTGATTTTTCATTTAGCTCAATACTGAAAAGATCTATTCAGACCTATGACCAGATAAATAATATTTGTGGTATTTCATCAAAACATAGGGAAGATTGGAGATTGAATGAAAGGCACTACGGAAAGCTACAAGGTCTCAATAAGCAAAAAATGAGAGATATTCATGGTGATGAGCAAGTTTTAATATGGAGACGAAGTTATGAAGTTAGGCCTCCAGAACTTGAAGGAGAAGATCTTGAGAAATTAATGAACCAAAAATGTTTTGTTGGCCAAAAAATTGATCCTTTTCCAAGATGTGAATCATTAAAAGATACTTATGAAAGACTAAAGTCATTTTTAGATGACATCTTGGTGCCTCTACTAAAAAAAGATAAAAATATAATAATTTCTGCTCATGGCAATAGCATTAGGGCAATGTTAAAATTCTTTGAAGAAATATCCGATCAAGAAATTGTAAAAGTAGAAATACCCACTGGAGAACCTTTGCATTTAATGTTTAGTGATGAAGCGAAGCTGTTGAGTAGGAAATACTTATAAATTAATTTTTTTAGCCCTTTTTTTCATAATATTAATATCAAAATCTATCCCAAAGCTATCACCATCTGGAACTAAAATTTCTCCTGATTTAACATTTAAGGAGTTCTTAGTAATAGGATTATCAATTAGAGAATTCTGCTCTATATTATATTCAAGTGGAAATTTTATTGAGTTATTTATTGATAGAAAATGTAAATGAATTGCGGTTGAAATAAGTGGCTGAGTATTATGGATCATTATTTCCCTTTTTCCTAAATATGACATAATTTTTTTGAATTCAGTTATTCCTCCTGTTTTTATTACATCAGGTTGTAATATGTCAGGATTTCCTTTTTCTATTAAATTTTTAAAATCTTGAACTGTATAGCAACATTCTCCGCTAGCAATAGGTATTGATAAATTTTCAGTTACACGTTTGAGTCCCTCTAAGTCAGTTACATGTACTGGTTGCTCAAATTGGAATACTTCAAATTTTTCTAATTCCCGGCCAACCTCAATTGCTCTATTAACAGAGTACCCGCCATTTACATCAACCATTATTTCTATATTGTTATCTAGTTTATTTCTTATTGCTTCTACTGTTTTTAAAGTTTTATCTCTTGGAGAATCGACTTCTTCAGGGTAGGCTGAATGCATTTTATAAAATGAGAATCCCTCTTCATAAAAGAAATAAGCTCTGTCTGCCT
>JAYZIQ010000022.1:0-11012 GCA_036165455.1 Chloroflexota bacterium
TTCTTTTAAAATATATAATAATTGGTTAGAGTCATTTATGTAACCAAAAGAGGATACCAATTAAAACCAATTATGAAAAGTTATGGCAACTAATTTTCAAAAAAATGACAATAAAATTGTAGAAATTGCTTATGGCAAATCTAGGCTTAATCTAAATGTTCCTTTGGATTTTGATGTAATTGAACCAAAATTTTTAGAAGAGGTTGATGATCCTAAATTAGCTATAGAAAATGGCTTAAAGGATCCCATTAATTCTAAACCATTAAGGGATATAATTAATAGTGATTCAAAAATAGCAATATCTGTATGCGATATAACTAGAGCTCAACCAAGAGAAATAGTACTTAAAACGATTATTGAGCATATTGAAGATATAGTCCCTAAAGCAAATATAAAAATTCTTATAGCTACCGGAACTCATAGAGTGAACACAAAAAAAGAACTTATTTCTATGCTAGGGGAAGAAATCGTTAATGACCTCACAATAATTAACCATACTTGTGACGATAAATCTTCTTTAATAAAGATGAATACCTCTTTAAAAGATGTTGATGTACTTCTCAACAGGCATTGGGTAGAAGCTGATGTTAGAATAACAACCGGGTTCGTTGAACCACATTTTTTTGCAGGTTTCTCAGGAGGCTCAAAACTTGTTGCTCCAGGCTTAGCAGGACTCAAAACAATTATGAAATTGCATAATTTTGAAAGATTAAATAATCCAAATTCAATATGGGGAGAAATAGATAATAATCCAATACAGCAAGATGTTAGAAAAATTGCAAAAGAAACTGGCGTCGATTTCACCCTTGATGTGACTCTTAATAGAGATCAAAAAATTACAAATGTTTTTTCAGGCAATCTAATTGATTCTCACAATATCGCTTGTGATTTTGCAAGAAAAACTGCGATGGTAGAGGTTGATGAACCCTATGACATAGTAATAACTTCAAATTCTGGGTATCCTCTGGATCAAAATTTATACCAGACAGTCAAAGGCCTATCTGCGGCATCACAAATTGTAAAGGAAGGTGGTGAAATTTTATGTCTATCAGAATGCTCTGACGGGATTCCAAGCCATGGAAAATTTTATTCATTATTGTCAGAATTTAATAAGCCTGACCAAGTAGAGGATGTGCTTTCTGATCCAAATTTCCATTGCCAAGATCAGTGGCAAGTTCAGATCCTTTCTCAAATTGCAAAAAAAACAAACATCAATTTATACACTGAAGGATTATCGGAAGATGAAATAAAAAATGCATTCATGATTTCAATTCAAAATCCTCAAAACTATCTAAATGAAAAAATATCATCAAACCAAAAATTAAGAGGTTGCGTATTGCCAGAAGGGCCTATAACAATACCTTTTTTTAACTAAATTTTTAGTATAAAATAAGATCAATTATTTTTATCGATTAATGGAGAAGATAGATGACACTTAAAAGTAATAAATACAATGTAATTGGCACAAGACCTATAAGGCATGACGGCCTGGAAAAAGTAACTGGAAGAGCTGTGTACGGTGCAGATGTTCAACTGCCAAATATGTCTCATGGTGCGATTTTAAGAAGCCCTCACGCTCATGCAAAAATAATTTCTATCAATACTTCAGAAGCAGAAAAAATTCCAGGAGTTTTTGCAGTAATAACCGGCAATGATTTTGAAACAGGAATTGATAAGGATATTGAAATTGGTGAAGGTATAGCTAATTTCAAATATGACAGCATGAACATAATGGCTAGAGATAAAGTTGGATATGTTGGACATGCGGTTGCAGCTGTAAACGCAAAAGATAAAAATACTGCCCTAGAAGCGATAAAAAAAATTGAAGTTAAATATGATGTCTTGGATCCTGTTTTAACAGTCGACAGAGCGATGGAGAAAGATTCTCCCATTATTCAAGAAGATTTTACAGGCGTAGACATTAATGGGGAAAGGTCTTCAAAAAATGTTGCTGATTATTTTCAATTTAACTTCGGGAATGTTGAAGAAGGTTTTAAATCCTCAGATATAGTTATCGAAAAAGAATTTACTATGCCAATGGTTCATCAAGGTTATATAGAGCCTCACGTGGCGGTAGCTCAATGGGGAGAAGATGGAAGATTAAATTTATGGACCTCTACTCAAGGTGCCTTTCCAGTTAGAACTCAGACAGCTGGTATTCTTGGGATGCCTGAATCAAGGGTTAGAGTAATGCCAGCAGAGATAGGAGGGGGCTTTGGAGGAAAAACTAGAGTATATCTAACTCCATTAGCAGCAGTATTATCAAAAAAATCAAACAGGCCAGTTAAGATGGTTATGGATAGAATTTCTGTATTTGATGCCTCAGGTCCAGCACCAGGCGGAAAAATAAAAATAAAGTTGGGGGTTAATTCAAATAAGAAATTAACATCAGCATATGCAGATATAAAATTAGAAGGGGGAGCATTTGGAGGATCAGCAGTAGGCGCTTCAGCAAAATGTGTTTTTTCATGTTACGAAATCGAAAATACAAGGATAGATGGTTATGACTTAGTGGTTAACAAACCAAAATCTGCAGCATACCGTGCACCTGGGTCTCCTCAAGTTTCTTATGCAGTTGAAGTAACTATTGATGAGATATGCAAAAGACAAGGCTGGGATCCATTAGAATTTAGAATTTTCAATGCTTCAAAAGAAGGCACAAGAAGAGGAGATGGGCCTAAATTTCCAAAAATTGGGAACTTAGATGTTCTTGAAGCTGTAAAAAAATCTGATCACTGGAATAGCAGTAAACCGAAATCGAAATCTGGCAAGTTAATTGGTAGAGGAATAGCCAGTGGGTACTGGATGAACGGCGGGGGTAAATCGTCAGTAACTCTATCAATAAATGATGACGGAACTGTAACTCTATTGGAAGGTAGTGCTGATATAGGCGGAACAAGACCTAGCATATCTATGCAAGCAGCAGAAATATTAGGCCTATCTGCTGAAGATATGTTTCCTAGAATTCCAGATACTGATGGAGTTGGATACACCGGAATGACTGGAGGAAGTAGAACAACTTTTGCAACTGGTTGGGCTGCAGTAAATGCTGCAAATAACTTAGTTGATGAGCTAAAAAATAGACTATGCATGATTTGGGAGATAGATAAAAATGAAATTGAATTCAATAAAGGCACCTTTTCTTCTAAATCAGATTCTGAACTAAAAATAAAATTTAAAGAACTTGCAAAAAAACTAGATGGCACAGGAGGGCCTGTTAGTGCAGTTGGTTCAGTTGATCTTGATTCTAGTAGTCATGGCTTTGGTACCCACATTGTAGATTTAGAAATAGACCCAGAGACAGGAAAAACAGACATTATAAAATATACAGCTGCCCAGGATGTTGGAAAGGCTATTCATCCTTCATATGTCGAGGGGCAAATACAAGGAGGTGCTGCTCAAGGAATAGGGTGGGCACTTAATGAAGAATATTATATTAATGACGACGGAAAGATGCTGAATTCTAGTTATCTGGATTACAGAATGCCAACCTCTCTAGATCTACCAATGATTGATACAATACTTGTAGAAAATGAGAATCCAGAGCAACCATTTGGGGTTAGAGGTGTTGGAGAGGTGCCAATATGCCCACCTCTTGGAGCAATAACAAATGCAATTGAAGATGCTATTGGTATTCGGCTTAATAGCTTACCAATGAAACCATCTGTTATACTCAAAGCCATATCAAATAAATAGGAGGGTTTATGCATCTTGGGGCTGCTTCTATGCTGGGAGCAACTGGATCTAATGGTTCAGATAATGGAATTCCCGAAGACTTCGATGTATTAACCTTCACTTCTGCAGATCTTAAAGAAGTTTCATCAATAGGATTCACAGTTCATAATTTAGTAATTAATAATCCAAAATCATTCACTGATGACAATATAAATAAGGTTAAAGAAGATTTTCATAATAACTCTTTAATTATAGGGCAGACGAATGGGAGATACGGAGGCGGATTGGTTAGCCCAGATGAAAAAATTAGAGAGGAAGCTATATCATTTGTGAAAAATATGTGCCTACTGACCTCAAAGTTAGGTGCGCCAAATACATATTTGAGGCCTGGGAGTGTAAATCCAGACGGACCATGGTTACCACACCCGGAGAATCATTCTAATAAAGTTTTTGACAGACTCGTTGATTCCACAAAAAAAATATGTGCTGTTGCTGAAGGAGAGGGAGTAATGCTTTCTCTAGAAGGCGGATATGTTTCTCCAATATATTCTGCAAGAAGAACTAAAGACTTTATTGATGCGGTTGGATCTAATAATTTAGGCTTTAATCAGGACCCAGTGAATTTTATATCTAGTTTAGAAGAAGCTTATAATACAAAAGAATTTCTAGAGGATTTCTTTACTTTATTGGGAAACCATACCCTTGGGGCCCACTTAAAAGATTTCAAGGTTATTGACACTCTTCTATTAAGATTTGAGGAAGAATATTTAGGTTATGGAATGATGGATCAAGTTTATTTCTTAAAAAGAATGCAAGATATATGCCCAGAAGGTCATGTATTAATCGAGCATATTCCAAGAGATAAATTTAAGCCGTCTTATGCTCACACATTAGAATTTTCTGAAAAGGCAGGAATAAAATGGGAGGACTATTAAAATGCAATTAGATTTATCAAATAAGAATATATTAATAACAGGTGCTGCTACAGGCATGGGTAGAGCATCAGCAATTGAGACGGCTAAACATGGAGCAAGTATAGCAATCGTAGATATTAACTCAGATGGACTAGATGAAGTTTCTTCAGAATTGAAAAAATTAGGTGCAAACTTCAAATCATATTTAATTGATGTCACATCCATTGATGAAACCGAAAAAAAAGTAGGCGAAATTGAAAAATGGTTTGAGGGAGGCATAAATTGTTTAGTGCATTTTGCGGGTGCCTTAGAAGGATCTGTTGTTGACATAGATGAACTTTCACCTGAAACATGGCACAGAATAATAAATATTAATCTTAATGGTACATATAATGTAACAAGGGCAGCTGCAAAATTTATGAAAAAAAGAAAGAGTGGAGTTATTCTTTTAACTTCTTCAGGCGCAGGTGTTTTGGGGCCAGGATCTTCCGCTCCTTATAGCTCAAGCAAAGGAGGGACTCATGGATTAACGCTTCACCTTCAACAATACTTATCTGAAAATGGGGTAAGAATTCATGACATTCTTCCGGGGAATATAAGATCACCTCTAAAAGAAGGTCAGCTTAGTGAAGCTCTAAAAAATACAGGAGACACTGAAGTTTTTGAAGCTAATACTAAAGAATTAGGTAGCCCAAATGGTGTTGCAAAAATAGTAGCATTTATTGTAAGTGATAATGCTGACTATTTAAGAGGGAGCATTGTTACGAGATGAACACTAAGCCATTAAATATAAAAATTATTGAAAACCCGGCTCAGAATCATGAATGTAATGGTAAATGTACTGGCAAGAATGGTAATGATGGATATTGTTACCATGAAAATGGAACGAAGCATAAAGTTGGTTTGTGCAAGAGGAAGAATAAATAGTGAAAATTACTAGCGTTAGGGCTGTGAGGACTGAATATCCTAGAACACCTCAAAAAACTAAACCTAGAAAAGAAGACAAGTATGCAGGCAAAATAGCCACAGGAAGCCCAATGTCAACATCATTAGGCGGTAGATATTTTCACACAGAAGGCTGGTGGGATAACGCTTTAATGAAAGGGGTTGGGGCAGGAATTGAAAGAGATGTTGGCTGCATAGTCGAATGTGAAGATGGCAGTTGGGGGTTCGGATTTTCTGATAGAGGGAGAATAACTGCATCAATAATTGACGACTACATTGCCCCTAATTTAATTGGAAGAAATGTTTTCGAGACAGAAAAGATTTATGACATGATGACCAGAATTCTCTCTCCGGTTGGATCTAATTCTTTTTCCACTAGAGCTATTAGCGCTGTAGATTTAGCTCTTTGGGATTTAAAAGGCAAACTTCTCGATAAGCCTGTATATGAATTACTTGGTGGATCCGTAACAGAGAAGCTACCTCTATACGCTAGCTCAAATAATACGGAATGGTTAAAAGAATTGGGATTTAAAAATTTTAAAAGATTTATATCATGGGGGCCTAGAGATCAATTATCAGGCATAAATAAAGTCGAAAAAGAAATTGCAGATGCCAGAGATTTAATTGGGTATGAATCAGAATTAATGTTGGACTGTTGGTTAAGCATGGATATAGAAACCACTGTAAGAGTGTCAGAACAATTAAAACCTTATAAATTAAAATGGATAGAAGATGCACTGATTTCTGAAAGCATTAACCAGTATGAGATATTAAGAAATAGAATTCCTCAACAAACATTAGCTACCGGAGAACATTGGTATGGAGTCCATCCTTTTTTTCATGCAGCATCAAAAGGAATTATAGATATATTACAGCCAGATATAACTTGGGTCGGAGGCTTATCAGCAATAATCAAGATAGTTCATATAGCAGAGTCAGCCGGAATTGATGTTATTTTACACGGAGGAGGCGGATCTGTTTTTGGGCAACACGCCTCTTACGGATTAACCGGAATTTCAATGATTGAATGTTCTGGTCCAGTTATTACACCAATCGGGGTTCCTTTATCAGAAAAAGATAGGTTTCCTGGAACACCTGTGCCAATAGACGGAACCATTATACCTTCTAATGCTCCGGGATTCGGATTGGAAATTAAAAAAGAATGGTTTCCGGATTTCTTTAGTTGATGACTCTAATTTGATTATAAGGAATTTTGATTCCTTCATCATCAAAAGCTATTTTTATCTCTCTTATTACCTGCGTTCTAACTTCCCACTGCTTTCCAGGTTGAGTGACACCAACAAATTTAAGTCTAACTCCAGAATCAGAGAACGAAGTTATAGTCCAAACCCTAGGCTTCTCTTTTATAAACTGTCCAATACTTGGATCACTTTCAACTTTATCTCCAATATCATTTAGTGTCTTAATAGCTTTCTCAAGATCTTCTTCGTAACTTACATGTATCTCTATGTTAACCCTAGACCACTGGCTTGTAAGATTTGTAATAATATCAGTTGACCCATTAGGAATAATATGAAGTGCTCCATCCAAATCTCTAATTAAAATTCTCCTCAAATTTAAATCTTCTACAAGACCTGCCCTGCCTTTAATTCTTACAATATCGCCCTTTCTTAATTGATTTTCTGCGATAATTAGCATGCCTTGTATTACATCTTTTACTAAACTTTGAGAACCTAAACCAACTGCTATTCCTAGTATAGATATGCCTGCCACCAATGATGTTACAGGCACTCCTAATATAGACAATATTGTTAGCACTGCAATCAAGACAACAAATATTCTTAAAACACTCCTAATAACAATGGCAAATGTCTCTACTCTTTTTTCATTTTCAGAACTATGCTCTCCGGCTCTAGTGCCTGAGCTTAAATAAAGCTTAATCAAGTTTGGCATTATAGTTCCTGCGATTCTCAAAGAAATATATGCAAGTATAATAACTATAAGTATAGGTATACCGTTTGAAACTATTAACCCATATGATGCCCCAATTGCCCAATCTAGTCCGGCATCACTTTCACCGATATTTAAAACAGATAATATTCCAAAAAAACTAGGAATTCCTGCCACTACAAAAGCAACTAATATTACAAATATATTTTTAATGTTTTTTACTAGTTTTTGAGAATTCGGGTCTGAGATTCGCTCTGGGTCAGCACCAAGTAATTTCAAGCCTTTAAATATAAAATAAGAAATTAGCCATACTCCAACAACCCCAGCAATTCCAATAAGAATTAGCCAAATCCCCTTATCTATAAACCATATGTTGAAAGAATCTTGCATAACCTTTATTAATATTGTGCTGTTTTCCCAAACTCAAAATAAAAAATGTGTAAAATATACTTATGATTTTCTTACGCGAAAACTTCAAAGGTTTTTTATTATGCATCTCAATTTGTGTTATAAGTTACATTATTCAATTTATTGAGACGAATATATTCAATGAAAAAATATTTGATGTATTAATAATTGCCCTAATAATTGGAATTATTGTAAAAAATACACCTTTTAACATACCTCAAATTTTTTCTAAAAATGATAAAGCTCCAAAATTTGTATCAAAACAATTACTGGAATTTGCAGTCATATTACTTGGATTTAAAGTTAATTTCTCATTGATAAAAGAAAGCGGGGCGTCTTTAATACTTCTGGCTATTATATCTGTGATTATTTGTATGATATTAGTTTTTATTTTATGTAAGTACATATTTAACCTTGATAAAAGCATCTCTATATTAGTCGCTACAGGTAATTCAATATGCGGCAACTCTGCTGTTGCAGCAATGGCTTCCGTAATCAAATCAACCCCAAATCATATTGCGATTGCAATAAGTTTTAGTGCTGTTATTGGCCTTGTGCAGGTTTTATTTCTACCATTAATACCAGCTTTAACTGATATTACAGATTTTCAATATGGAATTATTGCTGGGTTATCAGTTTATGCAGTTCCACAAGTTGTGGCAGCCTCATTTGTAGTGAGCACAGAAGCTGGCCTAATTGCCACTCAAGTTAAATTATTAAGAGTTTTAATGCTAGGCCCTGTAATTATTGCTGTAAATTTTCTCACAAAATCAAATGACAAAAGTATTTCAAAATTTCAAAATATTAGCACTTATGTTCCATGGTTTATTGTTGGATTCTTAATAGCTTCAATAATTGGATCATTAAATTTATTGCCCAATATATTGATCGATTATATTAGTTCTTTTAGTAAAATATTGTTTGCAATTTCTATGGCAGGAATTGGGCTTACTGTAAATATTAAAGACCTAAAAGGTTCAGCACTTAAAGTTTCTTTAGCTGTTATTTTTGCAACTATGCTTATGATAACAATTGGAGTAATAGGTATAAATTTATTTAATTTCCAATAGGTCTTGAACTTTGAGTCCAATTTCTGTTGGAGAATCTGCTATTATTACACCAGAATCTCTTAGTGCATTAATCTTTTCGGAAGCTAGCGCAGATTTACCAGTTATAACAGCTCCAGCGTGCCCCATCCTTCTTCCTTCTGGTGCAGTCTGACCAACAATACTTGCTACAACTGGCTTTGATATAGAACTTTTTATTCTTTCAGCAGCCTCTTGTTCTTTTGTTCCCCCTATTTCACCAATCATCACAATTGCTTCAGTATTTTTATCTTCTTCAAACATATCAAGGACATCAACAAATGAAGTTCCATTAATTGGGTCTCCTCCAATTCCAACACAAGCACTCTGCCCTATCCCCAGCTTAGTTAATTGAACTATAGCTTCGTATGTAAGTGTTCCGCTTCTAGAAACAACACCAACATTACCAGATTTAACTATACTACCTGGTATTATTCCGACCTTTAGTTTTTTTTCAGGAATTAAATATCCAGGGCAATTTGGACCTATCAGCCTAGTTTTCTTGCCTTTAAGATATTCATTAACTTTTACCATATCGGAAACAGGTATTCCTTCAGTAACACATACAATTATAGATATATTTGCATCAACCTGTTCTATTATTGCATCAGCAGCAAAGGGAGCTGGAACAAAAATTAATCCTATTTCAGGAGAAGTTTTTTCTACAGCATCAATCACATTTCCAAATATAGGAATATTCTGATTAAATTTTTCACCAGCTTTAGTGGGGTGAACCCCGGAAACAATATTTGTGCCAAATTCAATACACCTTTCTGCCTGAAAACTTCCATCTCGACCTAATCCTTGAATTAATACTTTATTTGAACCTTGATTAAGAATGTTCATTATTTACCTAACTTCTTTCTTATTTCAATAGCAGCTGTTGGCAAATCTTCTGCAAAGATTATATCTAGTTCAGAATTTTCTAATAACAATTTTGCTTGATCAGAATTTGTGCCTCTTAAAACTACTACCATAGGAATTGGCTTGCTATTATGTTTAAATCCATTGATTATTCCTTTAGCAGCAACATCACATCTTAGTATGCCTCCAAATAAATTAACCAAAATTATTTGTACTTCATTATCTGAAGCAATAATTTTATAGGCTTCTTCAATTCTTTCTTCTGAGGCGCTCCCTCCAACATCTAGAAAATTTGCTGGGGCAGTACCAGCTTTCATAGTTATATCCATAGTTGCCATAGCTAAACCTGCTCCATTAACCATACATCCAACCTTTCCTCCAGACAGCTTTATATAAGCTAAATCATTACTTAGAGCTTTTAATTCAGATTGATTCATTTGAGTATCATCAAATAAATCCTCTATATCTGAATGCCTAAAAATTGAATCATCGTCAATAGTTATTTTTGCATCTAAGGCCATAACTTTTTCTTCATCAACAATAGCGAGTGGATTAATTTCAATTAATGTACAGTCTAGGGAATTAAATATTCTGTAGAGATTTTGAATTATAGAAGAAATTTGCTGAGAAAAATTTTTTTCTAGTTTTAATGATGATAATAAATCTCTCACCTTATATGGCGATGGTCCAATAAGAGGATTAACATGAATTTTCATTATTTTATCGGGAGTTTTTTCTGCAACTTCCTCTATATTCATACCACCTTCCGTAGATAAAATTATAACAGGGCATTTTTCATCAAAGTCCATCGTAACTGCAAGATAGAGCTCTTTGGAAAAATTAGATGCTTCTTCTACATAAACTTTATTTATAGGAAATTCAGTTCCTCCTGACTGAAAAGTTTTTAATGTTGTACCCAACATATCTTTGGCAACTTTTTTTGCCTCCTTAGGATTACCAACAATTTTTATTCCTCCCGCTTTTCCTCTACCTCCTGCATGAACTTGGGCTTTTATAACAACCTTCCCATTTATGGAAGTAGATATTTTTTCGCACTCTAAATCTGATGAAGCAACTTGCCCAAAAGGTATTGGGACATCATATTTGCTTAAAATATTCTTTGCCTGATATTCGTGTAGTTGCACAGATATTTCTCTTTCTCTTTCTAAAAAATAAATTTAATTATATAAATAATTACTAAAGAATATAG
>JAYZIQ010000023.1:0-13881 GCA_036165455.1 Chloroflexota bacterium
TAATAATGTAAATCCAAGACTAGAAACTGTCATAATTCGACCTCTTGCCCATATTTTTTCTTAAATAATAAATAGTCATTATTAAAGATATTATTATCAACAATATTGGGGCAATCCATATTGTTAAATTAAATCCTCTAGGAATAGGGCTTGATAAGATTTCCTGTCCGTACCTTTCTTCAAAATATTTTAAAATTTCTTTATCTGACCTTCCATCTTTTATTTGGTCTCTTATCATTTTTTTCATATCCTCAGCTATTGAAGCTTGAGATTCTGCTATTGTTTGTCCATCACAAATTGGGCACATTAGCTGAGAGAATAAATTATATTCTCTATTATTTGTTTGGTCAGTATTTGAAATACATGAAATTAAAATAAATAAAAATGATACGAATAGTATAAGAATGTTGCTGTTTATGATTGATTTGTCCATATAAGAATAATGACTTAATTTTAAATTATTAGGACTAATTTGAGTTAGCAGCTAGACCATTTTTTTCATCAACAATGTAATTGATGATTTGACTCCTTTGTTCTTCTGTAAATACCCATAAAAAGCTTGGCATAGGACCTAGCGCGATAGAGCCTGCTTCCATTTTTAACATATATTCTAGCCTATTTAGGGCCTTATCTTTGCCCTGAAGTCTATCTGCTAGATTGTGTAGTTGAGGTACAGCTTTATAAGGACCCATTCCAGATCCCGGCACTTCATCAGTTGGGGTTGTTGCATAGAAACTATCTTCAGAAGATATATGAGGTGCGGCAGTGCCATCTCCCATTCCATTTATTCCATGACAAAAAGAACAATTCACTCTATAGATTTCTGCTCCAATTTTTGGGTTGTATATAAACTTTGAATCCATATCTAAAACTGATTCTGAGTCATTTAATCTTTCATTTGGAGTTACAAATGGCTCAGCATTAGATAAAGACTCCAGTCTAGGTGATTCCTGGTTTCTGTAAGCTTGCGAATAATGCATTTCCGAGAAAATTTCTATTGGATATGTTCCTCTTTGAGTAATCCCGCTTTGGCATGTAGGGGCCAACACTATTAAAGAAAATACAATCATTAAAAATAAATGAGTCTTATTAAATTTTTTTGTAAGTCTTATCAATTTATCTTCCCGATGATTTTATCTCCATAGCTCCAGCGCCATTAAGGGCTCTTTCTGCAGTTTCTTTCTTATCGCTTGTGCAAACTAGAGAAACACCTATCAACCCTTCAGTTATTCTAGTGTCATAGACATTCATAGAAATATTTGGCAATCTTGATTCAAATAAAATACCTATAACAGTAGTTATTACTGCTGATAACATTGTCATTTCATACATAATCACCAACATTGCGAAAATAGATAATATTGGTTTTCCTCCAGTAATTAGTGGATATACTATTTGAGTGGTAGAAGTCAGAAAAACACTTAGTGTAAGACCAACAATAGCTCCAAATAATGGAAACCTAAATAATCTGTGCTGAGGAACATGTTCTCCAAAAGCACCTTCTGGATATGGCGTCCCTGTTAAGACATCAAAATTATTTGAATCAAATCCGGACTCACTCAGTGCATCTAAAGCATCTGCTGCAGAATCTGGGTTATCATATAAACCTAAAATACTTATTTTTGACATAGTAATTTCTCCTTTACTCTCTAATCACCATAGGAACAGTAGCCCGCCCTACTTTCATTTCAGTAGTAAATACTTGACTTTCCTTGGCCTCAAATAATGGCACTAATGGAAAAAATCTAGCAAATAAAAGCATGAGGAATGAAACCCATGCAAAAGACCAAACTAAAATTATCCATTCAACAGGGCTAGGCCAATATCCTTCCCATGTATAAACGAATACTTGTTTTCTGGCTAAACCTGGAACTATGATTAAGAATCTCTCAAGCCACATTCCAACATTAACTAATATCGATGTCCAAAACATTATTGCGATATTATTTCGACATCTTTTAAACAGCCAGCAACCAACAGGTATGACATATCCAGTCAATAGGAAAGTAATGAATATTAAATTCCATGGCCATGTGAATATTTGAAGTTCTCTCAATGCAATTTCAGGGGCATCTCGTCCATATAGAGAAAATATTAATTCTAGAAATGTGAAAGCTAGCCATGCAGTTGCAACAATTATTAAAAGCCTAGCCAAAGCATCAAAATGTTCAGGTCTTATATAGTTATTCCACTTCCAAAGCCATCTCATCAAGCACATCATGGTAACAACTGCAGAAACTCCTGAATGAACAGCTCCAATCACAAAATAAGGTGCAAAAATAGTTGAATGCCAGCCTTCAACTGCAGGCGTAACAGCAAAGTCCCAACTTACAATTGAGTGTACAGAAACGAAAATCGGTAGCATTAGGGCTGACAATAATATTCCCGCAACAACTTGCAGTTGCCATTGCCTTGGGTTCCCTCTCCATCCAAGAGCAAGCATTGAATATATAGTTTTTTTAATTCCGGTAGTCCTGTCTCTTAAAATAGCTAAGTCTGGTATTAAGGCAACAAATAGGAATAAAGTACTTCCTGTTAAATAGGTTCCTATAGCAATAGGGTCCCAGAAAAGTGGTGATCTTACATTTGGCCATATTCCTCTAGCCCAATCGTAAGGTATTAGCCAGTATGCGATTCTCCAAGGTCTTCCAGCATGCATCAAGGGAAAGAATAATGCTGTTAATAGAGAGAATACAGTTAATAATTCAGCCGCTCTTGTTACAGGCCTTCTCCATTCTGCTTGAGTAAGTCTTAAAATTGCAGATATCATAATGCCAGCATGACTTATTCCTACCCAAAAAACGAAAGTAGTTATGAAAAGTCCCCAGTATACTGGCCTTGCAAGTCCCGTGACACCAAGACCTCTATTAAACATATATAGAATAGTGGCAAAACCAATAAGAACTCCAACTCCTAGCACTCCCATTACTGGGTAATACCATTTAGGAGTTTCGAGATTTCCATTAAGTAATTCTCTATTTATTTGTTTTTCGTCTAGTTGTCGTCTCTGCTGCATTTTTTAATCCGGTTTTCCTACTGCATATACCTCAGTTCTATGGAACTTAATATGTCTAGTTAATAATATTGACTGATGCCTTTCCCAAATTGAGACTACTGGAATAAATCTAGTAGCTAATAAAATCGCAAATATTCCAAGAGATACGAATCCTATAAATATGCCTATATCGAATATGCTAGGAGCAATCATGTTTTCAGGTATTTCATCAAGAGGTATGTACCTCTTATGTATCATTTCATCACTATAAACTTGCCATGAGATAACGTATAATCTAATTCTATCTAATAAGCTTCCAATCAATACAATTGTAGCTACTACAGATAGCATCCAAGGGCTATATCTAACAGGATTCCAAATTATTATCCACCATGGAACTATAAAACTTAAAAGTAGAGTTCCGATAAAAACTGGCATATAAGGACCATTTACTAAAATAGCTATAGTCATTTCATTAATCGCAGACTTTCCGTACCAAAATATCATGAATGCACATATAAAGAAGTAAAACCAAAAAATGGTTGTTGCGAACATCAGTTTAGATAGAGCCCAGAATTGGTCAATCCCAATATGATCTTCAAGTTTCCAGTATTTTCTAAATAGAAATAAGCCGATTATAACTGTAGCAACCCCTGATTGAATTCCAGTTGCAGCGTGATACATTGGATATATAGCATCTTTCCATCCAGCTACCAACTCAAGGCTGAAACATATACTGTAAATTATATGAACGAATATCAAGAACATGAAATAAAATGTTCCCATCATTCCAATTCTTGCTCTTAAGCTTATCCATTGCCCTTCTGTGCCAACAAATCCTCTAGATAAAGACTTTCCAAGCCTCTGCTTCCATCCTGAGCTATGGTCACGCATTATGGCCATATCAGGTATTGAAGTAACCCATAATAATCCTAATCCAACCAGGAATAGTCCAATTACTGCTATGCCAAAAAAAACATGAGGAGTATAAATATTGGCATCAAACCAAATTGATCTTCTTCTGATCCCGTCTACCACTAGGGGAGGCAATGCAAATATTAATGGTATCGCAAGTATAGATGTAGATATTCCTGCAAGAGTAAACATAGTTGCAATCCTTGATACAGGCCTATGCCAGTCTGCTTTAGCAATTGTAGGAGCTATTGCAACCATAGGGGCTGTTCCGAACACTCCTAGTAAAAGTGATACTACAGCTGCATAATAACCCCATCCAGATTTCGCATCAAAACCTAATGTAGTTATTTTTAAAATAAGTGAAATTATTCCAATAACAGATAAAACTCCGAATATTCCAAATATTAGCTTTAATTTACCTCCAAGAGGTTCTTTAGTAGTAGAAACCAAAGAATTGGTAGCAGAATTAAACTTTTCAGTATTATTTGTTACCGGTACCTCAATCACTAATGCCCCCCTTCCTTGCTATGAGAATCTACATCTTCATCAACTTTTGCTAAATACCATACATTGCTATTAGTTTTTAAATGGTCAAGCAATGTGTAAGATCTTTTATCATTTTTCATTTTATTAATTTTACTATTTGGGTCTTTCTGGTTCCCAAAAACCATGGCTTCAGTAGGGCATGCTTGTACGCAAGCTGGACTAATATCTCCGTCCATGACTTCATTATTACCCCTTTTGGCTTTTCGTGTGCCTCTTCTTATCCTCTGAATGCACATGGTGCATTTTTCCATTATCCCTCTACTCCTAACTGTTACATCAGGATTGAGTTGGTTTTGAAGTGATTCTGGCCATTCTGGCTCCCAGTAATTGAAAAATCTGACTAAATAGGGGCAACCATTTGCACAATATCTTGTTCCAACACACCTATTGTAAACCTGCACATTAAGGCCTTCCACAGTATGGTAGCTAGCATAAACTGGGCATACTGGCTCGCAAGGAGCATTGTCGCAGTGCATACAAAGAATAGGTATAAACTTTGCTTTTACATTAGGGAATTCACCCTCCCAGTATCTTTCAACACGGATCCATTCAATTCCTCTTGCATCTTTGAAGTTATCTTCTGTGTTAATAGGGATGTTATTTTCAGACTGACATGCTAGAACACATGCTTGGCAGCCAGTGCACTTATCAATATCTATAGCCATGCCCCATTTAAATTTACTTTGTTTTTCTGCTACCATATTTCCTTCTTCCTAATGTCCTTTTTCTTCATCATGTTTTTTATCTTTCCAGTGATCACCAAAAGTATGATCAAGATGCTCTTCGTGAGCCCTATGAAAACCTTCCTCTGCTGATTCATTTGGGCCTACTGTTAGAATTGGAACACCTGGCTCCACTGCTATAGCAGGAACAGTCCCTTCAAATTTAGAAACCTTCTTCTTATTTTTGGTTTTTTCAATTGAAACTGAAGTTGCGTTCCAAGAAATATTGCCATCTTCATTAAGTTTTGAAGTATCAATTAGTTCAACAATATTCGAACCTCTTCCACTAGCATACCTTGTAAAATTTTGTTTCCCTAATCCTATAGGGATAGAAACAGAGTTGCTAGGAACTGCAGGATGTAAGTATGCCGGCAATTCAACAGAACCCGAATTTGATGTAACCTTCAAAATATCGCCTGCCTTAATTTTTAAACCTTCAGCAGTTTTAGAATTAATTTCTATCCAGCTGTCCCACGTAATAGATGTTAAAGGATCTGGTGATCCCTGTGCCCAAGGATTTGCCAATGAATTTCCGTCGCCAAAAACATGAGACTTAAATGGTATTAAGTGAAAACTATTATTGCTTCTTTTTACATCAGAAACTACATTGGTGATGTTAATCTTAGGGTTATTAGGGCCAGAAGATTTTTTATTTATGTTCCACCATCCTCCCCTAGTCATGATGCCTTTAAAAAAATCATCAGCATTTGAAGCTACAATCGAAGAATTATTATAGGAGCTGCTTTTATAAATTTTATTTGCTATCTCTTTGCACAAATCCATGTATGTTAGACCGGAAAGACCATTTTCCATTTGAGAAAGAAGAACATTAAAAAAGCTTTTAGAGTCAAATAATTTCTTCGAGCCATCTCTAGTGTAAGGGTCTGAAGCAACTGGTTGTCCAAAAGCAAATAATTGATATCCGGTCCTTGGCTCTGGTATGTCTGATCCCCAAGATTGCATAGTTGTGTTATCTGGCAAAATTAAATCACATCTTTCTAGTGTGTCATTAACCACAGTTCCAAATCCTATAGACATTTTTGAGTTGTTAAATGCTTCTATTATTGCTGATTTGCCTGGAATCTCATTTACTAAATCAACTCCCCTCACAATGATTAAATCTTGATTTCCTGATCTCCAGTTTTCAATTTCCTCTTTCCAGTAATCTAGAGAATCCCAAGACGAGGATGTAGGAAGGCTTAGATTCTCTCCATTAATTTCAATATCGTCAAAAACATTATCAGGATTCAAGATTATTCCACCCTTACTATTTACAGATCCAGTCAAATAATTTAATCCAAAAACTAAAGAGTTGATGCTTTTTGAATTAGGATAGCCAGATGTTGCTCCTCCAGATAAAAATAATATTTTAGATTGGTCGTTACTTTCTAGGTGAGTAATTATCTTTTCTATTAACTTTTCTAATTTATGGTAATCAATTCCTGTAGCTGATCCGACAGATTTTGGATCAAGAGACGAAGAGGAATTATTAAGTTCAGAAATATCTGATATACCTGCTAACTCTTTAAATTTGTTTATATTGGCTGAATTACCTTTGCTGCTTTTTATAATTTGGTCAGCAATCATTAGGGCTATCAACCCTTCTCTCCCAGGATCACTACAAAGCCAAGTATCAGCAGCAGCAGCAGTTAGGGACATTCTTGGTTCTATTTGCACCATGTATCCTCTATGGTCTTTGCTCCTAAACTTTCCAAATTGGTTTTCGTATTCAACTGGACCCCATGCTCCAAGAAAATCAAGACCAAAAGATATAATTAAATCTGAATTTTTTATATCAAAGTAAGGCAAACTTTTTGTTCCAAACACTTCCTTAGATGACTCATACATCGAGTAGTCATGAAGTGATGATAAAGTTAGGTGCTTCAATCCTTTTTCGTTAGAAAATTGATCAATTATACCTTTGTTCATTCCTCTAAGTGGTTTGGTGATTATTGATTTATTTCCTTTAGACAAAAGCAGAGATTCTTTCAGGATCGACTCTGCTTCTTTCCATGATATTGGTCTGTGATTACCTGAACTTGTTTTTCTGTATAGAGGGCCGGATATCCTGTCAGGATGATATAGTGTTTGAATTTCAGTTTCTGTTACAGCTTTGTGCTTACCTAATGTATTTGGGAAATCAGGATTGCCTTCAATTTTTTTAGCTCTTCCCTGCATAATCCTTACTATTACACTTTCGCCATGCTCCGAGGTATCACTGGTCGTGGCATACCAATTATCCTCACCTTTGACGTAGTCTTCTGGCATATCAACAGGACTTTGAATTATATATTCTTGTTCTGGCACACCACATGCTTCAAAAATAAATGCTTCAAGCGCTGTTCCACCCAAAAGCCCCATGAACTTTCTTCTGGAAACATTATTATTTTTTGTATTATCTAGTGATGACAAGTTTCACATCCTACTGAAGCTTCATTTGCTCTATGACATGCTACACATTGCCCCATCTTTAATGGCTGATCTTGCCTAACCTGCTCCATTCCGGCTACGTCCCCATGACAAGTTGAGCAAACTTGAGATATAGCAACGGTTCCATCAGGCAGAGTTTCAAAACCAACAGGCTTATTTTGTATAGCTTCTGGATTTTCTGTTAGATACCATATGTGGGGAGCGTGAACAAATCTTACGTGGTCAGGCATCCTGTGAACCCTTTCCCAGTTTATTGGAGACTTAGTTTCTTCATATAATCCATAATTTCTTAAAGTTTTTAGTTGGTCATTTGATTGCTCCCCTATAACCTTATGACAAGAAATGCAGAGTTCAACAGGAGGTACTCCTGCCCATGCTTCTTCTGATACTTGCTTATGACAGTAAGTGCAATCCATTCCTAATCCTTCCATGGTTGTCCCGTCGTCATTTACTCTTGATTCTCCTGATGTGCTTATATAAGGACTTCCTGTATCAGGATCTATTAATGGTCCAATGCCGGCATGTATTGTATGAGGAAAACTTATTGGTTGATCTGGGCTCTGATCAAAACCGAAAACAGGATATGGGTTACCAAGCCATGCTGTCATAACAAAAGCCTGAACAAAACTTAAAACAGCAAATATACCTAAACCACCTACAGCTAGAACTGGAGCTAACAATTTTAACCAAGTAGGAGTTGTTTTATCTTTTTCTTTGATAATTTCTACTATGGCTGCAGCTAAGTAGAGAGGCGCATATAATATGTCTAATAATATTTTCAAAATTTGTACCTATCTATTGCCAAAAATTAGGGTAAATATCAGAGATTATTCCTATAGATAAAGAGAGCGCGTAAAGAAAAAGAGCTACATCTGCAATAAAAGCTAAAGTGCCTACTATATATAAAGGCAATCTAAATTTATTGAATTTCTCACTTATCGTGCCAGAATCTACTGCAGAAGGTATTACTGCATGAGCTATAACAAGAGAAGGAGCTGCAATTAGAGCTAATACTAAGCATGCCCACATCATTCTAAGAGCATTTAACCTTGTAGCCCAATCTTCGCTAGTTAAAATTCCTGGATCCAAATTTTCCCTCACTAAATGAATAAAATTTTCTAGAAAAAAGCTAACACAAGTTAGGTTTAATCGTCAATCTAATTTTAGATTAATTGGAGGCTTTTTAAAAGAGATATTAAAAACTGTGGATACATGACTAAAATACTATACTTTATAAAAAATAAGATTTGCTTATCAAGGATGTTTATTTATACTAAAATAATATTATTGAAATTAATTCGGAAGCTAGCTATATAAATTAGGGAATAAATTATGAAAGATGATTTTCAAGGCAGAAGAGATTTTATGAAAAAATCAGGTGTATTTGTAGCTATCTTTGCCGTAATTTCTTCTATGCTAAAGCCCGGGAAATATCTATTTCCCTCAAAGATAGATTCAGATTCAGCATTTATCCCTAGGGATCCTCAAGATAAACTGTAAAAATTGAAAAGGTAAATATGGAAAAAGAAAAGCTTAGGTGGCTTTTTGAGTCAATGTACAGAATTAGAAGATTCGAGGAAACTATGCTTGAACAAACCTTTAAAGGTAAGTCAATGGGAGTTACGCACAGTTCTGATGGCCAAGAGGCTGGGCCAGCTGGTGTTTGTGCTCACCTAACTGACAAAGATTGGATTGGATCTACCCATAGAGGCCATGGCCATTGTATTGCTAAGGGCTTAGATACAAAAAAAATGATGGCAGAGATATTTGGCAAATCTACAGGTCAGTGTAAAGGCAAGGGCGGATCTATGCATATTGCAGATTTTTCTAAGGGTATGTTAGGCGCAAATGCGATTGTTGGGGCAAGTATCCCTCTTGCAGTTGGGGCTGCACTAAGTTCAAAATATAATGGCACAGAAAATGACTCAGTTGGAGTAGCCTTTTTTGGTGATGGGGCAACTGGACAAGGTGTATTGCATGAAAGCATGAATTTAGCATCAATATGGAAATTACCTGTTATTTTTGTTTGCGAGAATAATCATTATGCAGAAGCAACCCCAGTGGAATATGCTGTATCAATTGAGGATATTTCTGATAGAGCAGCAGCTTATTCTATGCCAGGCGTTACTGCTGATGGAATGGATGTTTTTGATGTTTATGAGGTAGCTGGAGAAGCTATAAATAGAGCCAGAAAAGGTGAAGGCCCGACATTAATAGAGCTAAAAACGTTTAGATATCATGGCCACTTTCATGCTGATGATCCAAAAAAATATAGAACTCCAGAAGAAGATGAAAAATGGAAAGATAGAGACTGTTTAAAAATATTTGAAGAAAAAGTTATTGCAAATAATTCTATGGATTTAGACAGCATAAAAAAAATAAAGGAATCAATTGATGCTGAGATGCTGGATGCGGTAGAATTTGCAGAAAAATCACCTATGCCAAATATTGAAGAGCTATACAGTGATGTATACGTAAAATATAAGGATTAAATATTATGACTTTTGATTATTCACAAACATTTAGAGGATCGTCCGGGTTACCAAATTTAGATAATGTTCCGGGCACTGAGATGAGATACAGAGATGCATTTAATTTAACTTTAAGGCAGGAGCTTGATAGAGATCCATCTGTATTTGTTATGGGTGAAGATATTGCTGGTGGAGCAGGCAGATTCGAAAAAGACGGGGAAGTTTCTTATGAAGAAAAAAAAGGGTTTAAACCTCTTGATGCATGGGGTGGACCATTTGCAGCAACTAAAGGCTTAATTCAAGATTTCGGAACTGACAGGATTAAAGATACACCTATATCTGAGGCAGGGGTTTTAGGAGCTGCTATTGGAGCTGCTCTAACTGGCACAAGGCCAATAGTAGATCTAATGTATTTTGATTTTGTGACTGTAGCTTATGATCAATTGCTTTCTAATGCAGCAAAAAGTAGATACATGTTTGGTGGGCAAACTAAAGTTCCTTTGACAATGTTTGCTAGATCTGGAGCCGGAACTGGTCATGCTGCTCAACATTCTGAATCTTTTTACTCTATGCTAGTTCACATACCTGGATTAAAAGTTGTTGTTCCTTCAGACCCCCTTTCTGTTAAGGGCTTATTATCTGCCTCTATTAGAGATGATGATCCTGTATTTCTTGTAAACGATAAAAAGCTTATAAATTTAAATGGATTTGTTCCTGACGAAGAAGTTGTATTTGAATTAGGGAAAGGCAGATATCTTAAAAGAGGAACTGATGTAACATTAATTGGAATGGCTTACACTTCTGAAATTTGTCGAAAAGTTGCAGAAAAACTAGAAGAATCTGGAGTAAGTTGCGAGGTTGTTGATATGTTAAGTTTATCTCCATTGGATGAAGATATAATTTTAGAATCAGTTTCCAAGACAAATAAAGTTGTAATAGTAGATGAGGATACTCCTATGTGTAGCATGGCTTCAGAAATATCTTCAATAATTGCTGATAAAGGTTTCGATTATTTAGATGCTCCTATTAAAAAAGTTAATTCTCCTCATACACCGGTTCCATATAATAGAGATTTAGAATTTTCATTTATGCCTAGTGAAGAGAGAGTTATAAAAGCTGTCAAAGAAATAGTTGAGTACTAGGTATATTTTATGATTAATGTTGGATTTATAGGAGCAGGTGCAAATACTAAGAATGCTCATATTCCGAAACTGTTAGATCAAAAAGGAGTTACTGCTTTTGGGGTGGCAAATAGGACTTATAAGTCAGGCGAGATTGTTGCAAAAGAATTTGGCATAAAGAATGTTTATAATTCTTGGGAAGAACTGTTAGACGAAGATAGTATTGATGCAGTATGTATTGGAACTTGGCCAAATATGCATTCAACTTTGACATTAAGATCGCTAGAAATGAATAAGCACGTTCTTTGTGAAGCCAGAATGGCAACTAATTCTTTAGAGGCAGAACAAATGTTTGAGGCATCAAAAAATTACCCTAATTTGATAACTCAGATTGTTCCTGCTCCTCATACATTACCATATGACAATACAATCAAGAATTGGATAAAAAACGAAATGGGTGATTTGATTTTATTTGATGTCAAATGCGCTACTGGCGAGTTTCCAGATTATAGCAAACCTATTCATTGGAGAGAAGATAGAGATATATCAGGTAATAATATAATGCATATGGGAATATTTTATGAAGCAGGTATGAGGTGGCTAGGCACTGCATCCAGTGTATCTGCCCATTCAAATGTACTTATAAAAAAGAGATTAGATGTAAGCACAGGAGAAGAAAAAGAAATTTCAATTCCTGATCATTTAGAGGCTATTGGTGAAATGTCATGCGGAGGGAGTTATCATATGACTCATAGCACAATATTAGGAGGATCACCTCTTGTAGATATATATATTTATGGCACTGAAGGAACACTTCATATATTTGATGATAATGAAGTTAAAACCAAACAAGCTTTTAATAGTTCAAAATTAAGATTAGAAAGCATAAAGCCTAATCAAAATAAATGGAAAGTGTTATCTCCTAAAAAAAGCGAAGTAGGAGGGTGGAGAGTTGAAGAAGAATTTATTAGTGCAATTAAAGGTAAAGAAAAAATAACTCACACTAGTTTTTCTGATGGACTTAAATATATGCAGTTTACTGATGCACTAAGAATGAGCTGGGAGTCAGGAAATAAGATCAATTTGCCCTTAAACTAGAATGAATGGTGTAATAGATTTAAATGCAGATATAGGCGAATCTTATGGGCTAATGAAGTCAGGGCAAGATGAACTTATTTCACCTCATGTAACTTCAGTTAATATAGCCACAGGTTTTCATTCAGGAGATCCTGATTCAATAAAAAATACAGTAGATTTAGCCTTAAAAAATAACAATTCTATCGGTGCGCATCCAAGCTATCCAGATTTGCAAGGTTTTGGAAGAAGATTTATGGAGATGAGTAAGTTTTCTATTGAAAATATTATGACTTATCAGATAGGAGCTTTGTGTGCATTTGCGCCAAATGAAATAAGTCATGTTAAACCTCATGGAGCTCTTTATAATGCAGCAGCAAAAGATATAAAAATTGTAGAGCCAATATTTAATTCTATTATTAATTTTAACCCAGAGCTTATTCATGTAGTTTTAGCAAATTCAGTTTGGGAAGATTTTGTTAAATCCAAGAAAGCGAAGTTTTCTAGAGAAGGTTTCGCAGATAGAGCTTATACAGATGACGGACAATTAGTTAGTAGAAGTATTCCTGGTGCAGTTTTAAAAAATCATGATGAAATATTGGAAAGAGTTGTAGATATGGCTTTGAAAGGAATAGTTAAGTCAATAGAAGGAAAAGAAATTAATCTTGAGATTGACACAATATGCCTTCATGGCGACAACAAAGAATCAGTTGAATTGGCAAAGAAGATAAGGCATGAATTAGTTACAATGGGATGCGAAGTCAAGAAAATGACTGATTTTATTAGTTAAAATTTATGGAATTTAGAATTCAAGATATAACTGATTCAACTCTAGCTTTTAATTTTTCAAATTCTATTGATGAGGAAGTAAATAAGCATATAAATATATTAATCGATTCTTTAAATGAAAATGACTTAGATTTATTATCTGTTTATCCAACATACAATTCGCTAATCATTACCTATAATCCACTAACAACAAAGAGAATTGAAATAATAAAACTCATAGAAAAACTTAATAAATCAGAAAAAGATTATAAGAAAGTTCAACAGAATACTCTGGATATTCCAGTTAATTATGGAGGAGAATTAGGAGAAGATTTAGAAGAGGTATCTAAAATTTTATCTATGAGCAAAGAACAAATTATTGATATCCACTCTTCTAAATCTTATTATGTTTTTATGATAGGTTTTTCGCCTGGGTTTCCGTATTTAGGAGGACTTGATAAAAGGCTGGAATGCCCGAGACTTTCTACGCCAAGAGTTGAAGTACCTGCCGGATCTGTTGCAATAGCAGACAGACAAACAGGAATTTATCCATTTAAGTCGTCGGGTGGCTGGAGAATAATAGGTAATACCGATCTTAAACTTTTTGATAAAAAAAATGACAGTCCAAGCTTAATTAAGCCTGGAATAAGAGTAAAATTTACTCCATTATGAAAATATTAAAAGTATTAAATAATCCTATTTTTTCTACTATGCAGGATTCTGGAAGATATGGTTTTGAAAATCATGGGGTCCCGAATTCAGGGGCAGGGGATATGCTGTCATACAGATTAGGTAATTATATTTTGGGGAATAGCAATGCCGCTAGTATTGAAATAATA
>JAYZIQ010000024.1:0-8995 GCA_036165455.1 Chloroflexota bacterium
GAAATAGCCGGATTGTCTGATTCAAACGAAGAATTTAACTCAATAGTTTTTCATGCAGGGACAAAATTAAATCATCTAAGTAAAATCTATACTGACGGGGGAAGGGTTTTAATTTGCGTAGGGCTAGGAAAGGACTATAAAGAGTCTAAAGAGTTAGCATATAAAAAGATAAGGTCTGTTAAATTTGATGGAATGTACTACAGAAAAGATATAGGAGAAAATAGAGATCTATGATTTCAAGATATACCACTAAAAAAATGAGAGATATCTGGGACGAAGAGAATAGCTTTAATCTTTGGCTTGAAATTGAAATTGCATCATGCATAGCTTGGAATAAAATTGGAGTAATTCCTGACTCAGATCTAGAAAAAATTAAAAAGGCTACATTTGATCTCTCAAAATATAATGAATGGTTTGAAGAAACTAAACACGATCTAATTTCATTTACGAGAGCAATTAGTGAAACCCTTGGCGATGAGAGCAGATGGATTCATCATGGCCTAACTTCTAATGATGTAAAAGATACTTCATTAAGTTTACAGATAATTCAAAGTCTTGATGTAATATCAGCCTCTCTAGGCGAACTAAAAAATTCTCTAAAAAATAGAGCAATTGAACTTAAGTATACTCCATGCGTAGGCAGATCTCATGGTATACATGCTGAGCCAATGAGCTTCGGTTTAAAATTGGCTTTATGGTGGGATGAGATAGATAGGCACTTAATAAGAATTAAAGATGTTAGAAATTTTGCCTCAGTTGGAATGATATCTGGGCCAGTAGGCACTCATGCAAGTGTTCCACCTGAAATAGAAGAAATAGTATGCAAAGAATTAGGCCTTAAGCCTGCCCCTGTAACTAATCAAGTAATTCAGAGAGATAGGCATGCTGATGTGATGCAAAGGTTAGCACTTATTGCTTCAAGTTTAGATAAGTTTGCTACTGAAATAAGGTCACTTCAAAGAACAGAAATTGGTGAAATCCAAGAACCTTTTGGGAAGCCAGGATTTGTATCAACAGGCTCATCTTCAATGCCCCACAAAAGAAACCCAGAGCTATCTGAGAGAATAAGCGGCATAGCTAGAGTTATCAGATCAAACTCGATTGTTGCTCTAGAAAATGTCCCATTATGGAACGAAAGAGATATTTCTCATTCTTCTGCTGAAAGAATAACTATACCTGACTCTTTCTTAGCAACAGACTATATATTGCAGACTTTTAAGAACATAATTAGCGAAATGACAGTCTTCCCAGAAAAGATGGAAGAGAATTTAAATAAAGGAGGAGGTATTGTCTTTTCTGAGAAAGTCATGCTCTCTCTTGTTGAAAAAGGCGTTCCTAGAAAAGAAGCATATGAAATGGTGCAAAGTGCTGCAATGAAATCGATTGATAAAGGGGAAAATTTTAAGGTTCTTATACAAAATAACAATTTAGTAAAAGACAAACTGTCAGAAAATGAAATAAATTCATTATTTGATCTTGATTATTATTTAAAATTTATTGATGACATATATGGCAGGCTAGGATTCTAAGTGAGTCAAAAAGGTATTTATAATTCAGATTTACCCAATATTACTCATAGAGGCAAAGTGAGAGACACTTATGAGCTAAATGAAGAACTTTTGCTAATGGTTATTACAGACAGGATTTCTGCATTTGATGTTGTTATGGATACAGCCGTACCTAAAAAAGGAGAGGTATTGGCTAAGATGTCCGAGTTTTGGTTTGAAAAAACAAAGCATATAATCCCAAATCATTTCATAGGGCTTGCTTCTGATCCTAAAACTTTTGAGATCATATCTGATTTTCCAATTGCTGAAAACTTAGATGAAGACTTAAAAAAAAGATCCATGGTTGTAAAAAAGGCCAAAAGGATAGACATAGAATGTATAGTTAGAGGATATATAACCGGATCAGCATGGTCAGAATATACAAAAACTAAAACAGTAAACAAGATATCTATTCAGCAAGATTTAATGGAAGCTGAAGAATTTCCTGAATTTATTTTTACCCCAAGCACTAAAGCTGAGGTGGGGCATGATGAGCCTCTGTCTCCAGACGAAACTAAAGAATTAATAGGAGAGGATTTATATAATCAAGTTAAGCTTAAAAGTATTGAGATATATACTTATGCTCATGAATATTCAAAATCTAAAGGAATGATTCTAGCTGACACTAAATTTGAATTTGGATTTATAGATAATAAATTATCCCTTATTGATGAAGCCCTTACACCTGATTCAAGCAGATTTTGGAGTGCAAATGATTATAAGCCTGGAAAATCTCCTCTTCCTTACGATAAGCAGTATTTAAGAAATTGGCTTTTGACTCAAAATTGGAATAAAAAACCACCTGCACCAAAAATGCCTAAAGATGTTTTAGATAAAACCATTGAAAAATATATCGATTGTTTGGAAACAGTTACTGGTATAAAGTTATAAAACTATGAATGATAATGAAAAAAGGCGAGTAGCTTCAAGTAGGCCTCCTGAGAGGAGAGGGGTTCCAAAATCTCAAATCAGGGCCGACAGAAGAAAAAGGGCAGAAAAAAGAAAAAAGTTAAAAGATACGGTTATTGTTTCATCCATATCAATATTTGCTATTTTAGTTATAGCCAGTTTAGTTTTACCAGGTCTTTTAGGCACTAGATCTAGCGCGAAGGTAAGAGAGCCGCTCCCTTTTAATGCTGGCGGACCAACAAAAGCGCTTGAAGACCTAGGAAACCAGAAAATCTTAGTAGGTTCAGCCCATGTGCCATATCAAACTAAACCTGCTACATCTGGCCCTCACTGGGCAATTAGGCCTGATATCGAAGATTTGGCTCCATTTGGAGCCCCAGTAAAGTGGGGTAAATATAGCAAAGAGATTGCAGATGAGGCGCTGCTTCATAACCTTGCCCATGGAGGTATTGGATTCCATTATGACTGCGAATCTCCTTGTGATGATTTAATTAAAAAATTCGATAATTTAATAAAAGAAGATGATGTTCAAATTGTTATGTCACCTTATTCCGGATTAGATAAGAAAATTGCGATAACTGCATGGAGGCATGTTTTATTTCTTGATGAATTTGACAAGGAAAGCATTAAAGAATTTATAAAATCTTATAGGGATCGTGCACCTGAAAGCTGGATAGGAAATTACTGGGGAGATGCCATCCAGCAATGATCTTTAATGCCAACGTTAAAGTAAATTTTAAACCTGGAATAAATGATCCTCAGGCCATATCCATTTTTGACGCTATACATAATTTAGGTTTTAATGAAATTTCAAATCTTTCAAGCGGGAAATTATTTTCTTTTGAAGTTAACTCTAGCTCTAAAGAAAAAGCAAAAAAATTATGTATCGAATTATGCGAAAAGTTACTATCTAACCCCGTGATTGAAAATTATGAAATTGAACTAAATTAAGACAATTTACCTTTAGTGCTTGGAATAGAGCCTTTTAAGTTTTTATCAATCTTGATAGCCTTTTTTAATGTTTTTGCAAAAGCTTTAAAAACAGATTCAATTACATGATGCTCATTTTTCCCTGCCAGAGTTTTTATGTGAAGGGCCATTTTTGATTCAACTGCCAGAGTTTCAAAAAAATGTCTTGCCATATCAGTAGGAAAATCTCCTATCTGATTTGAAGGCTTTATGTCTACTGAATGATACCCTCTGCCGCCTAGGTCTAGCGCAACCATAGACAAGGATTCATCAAGAGGGACTGTAGAGTCAGCCATCCTCTCAACACCCGATCTATCCCCTAAAGCTTTATCTATGCACTGCCCTAAAACTATCGCAGTGTCTTCAACTACATGATGAGAGCCAGTTTCAACATCACCATCAACTTTAACCTCTAGGTCTATATTGGCGTGCTTAGAGATTTGCTCTAGCATATGAGATAGCATGCCAAACGGTGTATTGATTTTACTAAGCCCAGATCCATCTAAATTAATAGAAACATTAACGTTAGTTTCCTTGGTATTTCTTTTTAATTCAGCTTTTCTCATATCAATATGTTGCTTTTAAAACTTCTTTTACTTTTTTCATCTGACTAGCTGTCCCTATAGTAAACCTTAAACAATCTTTGAGGTTTTCATTAGAAAAGCTTCTTACAAAGATACCTTCTCTTGCTAGTTTGTTAAATATAAATTTACCTCCATTTTTTGGGAATTTGCACAAAATAAAGTTTGCATCTGAAGAAAATCCATAAACACTATCAAGATTATCAACAAATTCGGCAAATTCTTTTTTCTCAGAAAGTATTTTTTCTATATTTGACTGCAAATCTAGTCTATTTTTAAGGGTTAATATCGCTGCTTTTTCAGCAACAACATTAATATTGTATGGCTGCTTTACCTTAAAAACATTATCTATAACCTCTCTATTTGCCAGCATGTAGCCTATTCTTAAGCCTGCAATCCCAGCCCATTTGCTAAAAGATCTTAAAATTATTAAGTTTTCATAATCTTTTATCATTTTAGCTGAAGTTGAGCCGCAAAATTCAAAATAGGTTTCATCAACTACAACTAAAATGCCTGTCTTCAAAATCTCTTCTAAGTCTTCATTAGAAAGCGAATTGCCAGTTGGATTATTAGGAGAAGCGAGAAAAATTAATTTAGGAGAATTAATACTAATTTCTTCTTTCAGGTTATTTATATTTATCGACCAGCCTGGGTCTCTTTCAAAAGGTATTACTTTCATTCCTATCGAATCTGCTAAAAAGGAATACATGCCAAATGTAGGCTGAACATCAATTAAAACATCATCCTTATTGCAAAAAATTTTAAAAATGCACTCGATCATCTCGTCAGCCCCAGAGCCAGCTACTATTTGATTCTTATCTAAGCCTGTATATTCTGACAAGTTATCCCTTAATAAATCCTGATTTGAGTCTGGATACACATTAAACTTTATTTCACTAAAAGAATCTTTTATTCCAGCCCAGGGCCCATAAGGGTTTTCGTTTGCATTTAGCCTAATTATATCTTTTTCTTTTAACCCGAATTCCTCTGCCAATTTTTTATCAGAATCAACTGGATCATATTTTTTAAGATCTAAAATATGCTGATTAATAAATTTGTTTATCATTCTCCTATAGCTTTCTTTCTTCTATTTTTTGCTGATTCTGCATGGCCTTGAAGTCTTTCTATTTCAGCTAATTCAACTACATCATCAACAAGACTAATTACTTCTTCAGTGCTCAGGTTAATCAAAGGTTGATATTTTAAAAATTGCCTAACATTTAAGGCTGAGCTAAATCTTGCTGATCCACCTGTAGGCATTACATGGCTTGGACCAGCAATATAGTCACCAAAAACTTCAGCTGATTCATCCCCTAAAAATAATCCGCCCGCATTTTTAATTTCACCATATCTACTCTTTATTCTTTCTGAAATTACACTCACGTGCTCAGCAGAAATAAGATTGCATACTTGTAATATTTCGTCAATATCTTCAATTATGAAGACAACGCCTTTCCTTGAAAAACTTTCATTAATTATATTGCTTCTCTCTAGGTTTGCTGATTGCTTTTTAATTTGATCTTCAACTTGATCTGCGAAACCTTCTTTATCGGTAATAAGGATCGGAGTAGCTTCCACATCATGCTCAGCTTGAGCTATAAGGTCAGAAGAAACTAAACTTGGATCAGATTTGCTATCCGCTATTATGAGAGTCTCAGTTGGCCCATAAAGCCCATCAATCCCCACACTTCCGTATAATATTTTTTTTGCTTGAGTGACATATTTATTTCCGGGCCCACAAATAAAATCTACCTTTGGAATCTTGTCAGTTCCCATTGAAAATGCTGCTAAAGCATGAACTCCCCCTAAGCAAAATATTCTATTCGCACCAGCTAATTTTGCAGCGACAATTAATTCTGGGCTAACCTCATTATTAGGAGATGGGCTAGTAACACATATTTCTTTGACTCCAGCAATCTTGGCTGGAACTACTGTCATTATGGCAGTCGAAACTAAAGGGGCAGTCCCTCCAGGCACATAGCATAAAACTCTATCAAAAGGAATTATGGTTTCGCCTAAAGACCCAGAGTCATTCATCCAAGATTGAGGTTTAGAATTTAAGTGAAAATCTTCCGATCGAGATATACTTTTTTTTATTGATTCTAAAAAGCTACTACTAACTTGATCGAATGCCTTTTCAATTTCGTCATTCGTCAGCTCGAATTCTCTCTGTGAATTATCGAATTCTTGATTAAAGTGACTTAATGCCTGATCTTTATTTTTTTTAACCTCGTTAATTATTTTATTGCACTGAGCTTCTAAATCTTCATATTCATTAGAAGGCCTCAGGTCATTTTCTATAGATTTTACTGATTCAATTTTTCCGAATATCTTTTTCAAAAATGCCTTATAAATTTATTTTTTTTATTATTTCATCAGATGATTTCTTAAACTTGCTTGGAATAGGTTTAGAAGAAATAAATGCTGCTTGAGAATCAAATAAAACTCCGTCAAGAAGTGGCCTCAAATTATTCTCTTTCATGGTTGTCCCGGTAACAGTAATGTCAGCAATTATGTCAGCATAGCCTATCATTGGTGCAGCCTCTAGGCCGCCAGAAGCTGTAACTAACACAACGTTCGTTACTCCAAATTCTTCTAATTTTCTCCTAACAAGATTTGGGTATTTAGTAGCTAACCTAAGATTATTATTATTTTGCTTAAACTCATAGCATACTTCCACTAAATCAGAAATTGATGTGACATCTATCCATCCGTCTGGGACTGCTACCACAAGCTTTGATTCACCGAATTTTAAATTATCTTTAACTACGTACGAATTTTTAGAGCCTTCGCAATGCTCTAGGTATCTATCTAATCCTGTTATTCCAAAATGCCCCATCCCTCTATCCACGCCCAGAGGTATATCTCCCGACCTTTGAAAAAAAATTTCCACATCTGGAAAGTCTTTTATTTTTCCAACTAACTTTCTGTCGCTCTCTTTTTCAATTTTTATTCCTTTTTTTAACATAAAGCTAATTGCTCCTTCAGCTAAAGAGCCAGATGAAGGCATCAATATCCTTAATTTTTCACTTAACTTATTCATCAGTAACCTATGGCCTGAGTAGTTTTTGTCAGATTTATAGCAAATCCAAGGCAACCTTCTTGAAAATCGTAGCCCAGTCTTGAAGGAAGGTCATCATATCTTCCACCTCCGCCCAAAATAATGCCTTCACCTGATTTAACATCAAAAACGATCCCATTATAATAAGCAAGGTTCCTAGTCAAAGTGAAATTCAATGACAATGATCTTTTTTCGCCTAAAATATTTTGTACGTTTTTAAGTAAAATTCTAAATTCTTGGCAACTCTTACTATCAAGTTTAATACCATTTTTATTATTTAAAAATTCTTCCGTAGTCATATTCATTACCTTCTTAATTAAATCAATACACTCTTTCATTTCTTCCATAGTTACCTGACTGGCAACCTTTCCAGCAAAACGATTAATAATATCCTCTTGGGTTCTCATGCCTAGATTTAAATTTAATTTATCTTCATAGTTCTTCAATATATCTTCGTATGACAGAGAGCTTTTTTTCTTGTTATTAAGCCTAATTAAATTCAGTTGTTTAGCTTTAAATATTAGGTCTTTTTCCCAATCTTGATCATCAAAATTTCCTAAGTTATTCAAAACCAATTCTGCAATGGAATTTCCAAAACCTTTTTCGATAATGATCTCTCTTACTATTCCTACATTGCCCAAATCAATCTTATAATTTTTTACTCCCGCTAAATCTAAACATTTTATTGAATTAGATAGTAATTCTAAATCAGACTTGCTGCCTTTTTGCCCAAGAAATTCTGCTCCGACTTGATATATCTGCATTGAATTAGAGGTTGCAGGTTCAAATCTAAAAACTGGCCCTGAATAACATACTTTGTTCATAAAGTTATTTTTTTTAAAGTTATCAAAAATTAATCTAATAACAGAAGCGGTAAAGTCAGGCCTCATACTAACTAACTGATTCTCCAAATCCATAAACGTATAAGTAGATGATGACGTGCTTCCTAATGATTTTTTAAGAAATAAATCTGCAGATTCAAGTATGGGGGGGTCAACATTGGAATACCCAGCATTTATTAAGTATTCTAAGCAATTGTTCTCAATATGCTTTAGCAATCTTAATCTTGAAGGTCCAAAATCTTCAAAATTATTAAGCCTTAAAACTTTGTTATCTGAATTATTCACATGTATATATTAAGGTTTTACCAAAATTCTAAATATTCCTTTAGAATCATTAGCCATTTTTTGGTAACCTTCCTCTATTACATTATCTAAGGAAATTACCTTAGATATCAATGGCTCAGGGTTAATTTTTCCTTGATTTAATAACTGAACACCTGCCTCCATGTCTCCAGGAGCGGATCCAACTGAACCTATAACTTCTCTTTCAAAAAACACTATTTGATTAAAATCCATTTTAGGCTGAGCAGAATAAATCCCTACTAAAATAGTTTTCCCGCCTCTTCGAGTATAGTCTATAGAAATTTTAGGAGCTTCCGCAGATCCTGCTGTCTCAAAAACAATATCGTGCCCTATTCCTGCTGAAGCTTCCATCATGTTTTCAATAATGCCTTCATCCATTGAATTAAATACGTAATCTGCCCCAAAATCTTTTGCGAGCTGCAAACTTTCTGGCCTTATATCAACCGCAGAAACGTTAGCGCCTGCTGCTTTTAAAACTTGGATTGTAAGTAGGCCTACAGTCCCGCACCCCACTACTGCAACATTGTCGCCAGGCCTAACTCCTGATTTTCTTATTGCATGACATGCTACTGAAGTAGGCTCAATAAGAGCTCCATGTTCATTAGGAATTGAATCAGAAACTCTAATTAAGTGATCTGAGGGCCATCTCATAAATTCAGATAAGCCTCCATCTTCATGAAATCCGGCTACCTTCATAGATACACATGCTCCACCTTGTCCTTTTAGGCACCAAAAACAACTATTACAGTGAATAACATTATTTACCGCCACTTTATCTCCAAT
>JAYZIQ010000025.1:0-14291 GCA_036165455.1 Chloroflexota bacterium
CTCCGCCTCGCGACAACCGGCGACCATTGTGGCCAGGATCCCGGCGCACAGGCACTGGGAAATGGCAAGCGATTTTCGATGGGTGACGAGGCGAGCCATCCGGGTGAGTCTCGGAGAGCGGATGGTGGGGGCGGGAGAGTGGAGACGAGGCCGGTCGTTTCCGGCGACTCCCTGATTATAGTCCACCGCCAAACCCCGGTGAAGCATCAGTTGTGTCGCCGATCTCGTGATCAAAAACGCCGCCAATTTCAGGAAACTACTTCTTGTCGGCCTTCTTCTTGGCTGCGGGTTTCTTGGCTGCGGGTTTCTTGGCTGCAGGTTTCTTGGCTGCAGGTTTCTTGGCTGCAGGTTTCTTGGCTGCAGGTTTCTTGGCTTGATCTTCGCCTTCTGATTCCAATATTATTTCTCTAATAGGAGATTTAGATTTACTTGGTTTTGATTGGTTATTATTTTTGGATTCAGATTGATCAATCTCTAAAATTTCTTTATTTTGAGATATACTCTCTTCAACTCTTTGTATTGCTCTGTCTGATAGTCCTTTATCTATAGCGCCAACCTCTCCATTATAGATCCAAACCTTAACTCCAATTATTCCATATGTTGTCCTAGCTTCTGCAATAGAATAATCAATTTTAGCTCTCAAAGTATGTAAGGGGACTCTTCCTTCAATCATTTTGTCAGATCTGGCAATATCTGCTCCACCAAGTCTTCCAGAAATTAAAATCTTTATGCCTTGAGCTCCATTTTGAATACACCTATTCCCAACTTGCCTCATTGCTCTTTTTATAGCAACTCTTCTCTCAATTTGCTCTGCTATATTCTGCGCAACCAATTTCGCATTTAAATCTGGTTGTCTTATTTCAGTAATCGATACTTTAGCTTTCTTAGAGGTTATTTTTTCAATAGATTCTCTTAATTTATCTACATTAGATCCACCTCTACCAATTACTATTCCTGGCCTTGAAGTATGAATATTTATTGATAAATCCTCAGCATTTCTCTGTATTTCTATCAATGATATTCCTGCAGAAGTCCCCAATTCTTTTTCAATATATTCCCTAATATTATGATCTTCCATAACCTGATCTCTATAATCCTTAGGGCTTGCTCCAAACCAGTGCGAAGACCAATCTCTAGTAGTGCCCAGCCTAAATCCAATAGGATGTGTTTTTTGACCCATTTAGTTTTCCTCCCCTATTGTGTTATCAGTTAGCTCTACAAATATATGAGATTGCGGCCTATTGAATGTCCCTGCTCGACCTCTAGCCCTTGCTCTCCATCTCTTAATGACAGTGGATTGATCAGCATAAATTGTAGTGATAACTAACTCTTCTTTAGTACCATATTGAGAGCTCTCAGCATTAGCAATTGCTGACTTTATGAGCTCCAATAAAACCTCTGAAGAATTTGATGGCATAAAAGATAAAATGTTAAGCGCATCTACTGCTTTTTTGCCTCTTAATAGATTAACTAAAGGTCTTATTTTCTTAGCTGAAATTCCTATATTTTTTGTTTTTGCTCTAACTGTCATAACTAACCTAACTTATCTGACTTAGAAGAATGCCCTTTAAAGATTCTAGTAGGAGAGAATTCTCCTAATTTATGTCCTATCATATTCTCAGTTATAAATACTGGTATATGCTTCCGTCCATTATGCACGCCAATTGTTAAATTCAACATCTCTTCTACAATTGTAGATGCCCTAGACCATGTATTAATAACAGCATTCCTTCCGCCAGCAGATTTAGCTTTTGAAATCTTTTTCATAAGCTTCTCATCTACAAAAGGGCCTTTTTTTGTTGATCTGGACATATCTTAATTTACCTCTCGTATCTTCTTCTTAGTATTAATTTATCACTTGATTTTGACTTCCTAGTCCTTTTTCCTAATGCTGGCTTTCCCCAAGGAGTCTTCGGGTGTTTCATTCCTACTCCAGTTTTTCCTTCACCACCACCATGAGGATGATCATTAGGGTTCATAACTAAACCTCTGACTGTCGGTCTTCTCCCTCTATGCACATTTCTTCCAGCTTTTCCAAGTTTCTGGTTTTTGTGTTCAAGATTTCCGACTTGACCAATTGTAGCAGTACATTCCTCTAAAACTTTTCTTACTTCACCAGAAGGCATTCTAATCAATGTATACCCAAACTCATGGGCCATAACCTGAACAACTGTGCCTGCACTTCTAGCAATCGAAGCGCCTTTACCTGGTATTGTTTCAACGTTATGAACCAAATATCCAACAGGTATTGATTTCAATTGCATTGAATTACCAGTTTTAACATCAACATCTGCTCCACTATTTACTATCTCGCCAACTTTAATTCCGTCTGGAGCAATCATGTAGAATTTTCTTCCATCTTCAGATTTAGCAAGGGCAATTCTAGCGCTCCTATTTGGATCATATTCTATTGAAACTATTTTTGCCTCAACGTTCTGTACTGACCTCTTAAAATCAACAATTCGATATCTCTTCTTATGTCCGCCACCTCTATGCCTAACTGTAATTCTTCCAGTATTATTTCTTCCGCCTTTCTCCGTAAGAGGAGCTAAAAGAGACTTTTCGGGCTTAGAAGTAGTTATCTCATCAAATTCAGATGAAATTCTAGATCTTTGTCCGTCAGATGTGGGTTTATACGTTTTCATAATTCTATAATCTCTAAGTTCCTTCAGTAATGTTAATTGTTTCACCAGAAGCTAAGGTGACAATAGCTCTTTTTGATCCAGGAGTAATCACTCTATTCCTACCAAAAGTTTTTGGCTTACCTTTTTTATTAATGATATTCACAGAGGTTACTTTCACATTAAATATATCAGTTACAGCTTTCCTTACCTGATCTTTAGTAGCTCCTTTTGCAACTTCAAAAGTAAATTTTCCTCTTTCCTGAAGCATAGTAGTTTTCTCCGTTATTATTGGGGATATCAATAAATCGCTATTAGAATTAATTCTCATCTTTTTCACCCTTTTTCTTAATATTAGAATTCCAAATTTCCTCAATAGATTTAAAAGCTTCACGAGTAATAATCAGTTGATTTGAATTCATAATTTCATATGTATTAATTAAATTTGATGCAATAGTTGAAATGTCGTTAATATTTTTAACAGATTTAATTAGATTTTCATTTATCTCAGCTTCTTGCAAAACAATTAATGTCTTCTTAGGCAAATCTAAAGATTTAATAACTGTGGAAGCTTTTTTTGAACTTAATTCTTTTAATTCAAATTTATCTATTACCATAACTTCGTTATCTTTTAGTTTCTCTGAAAGAACCATCCTGAGAGAAGCTTTTTTGACCTTTTTTTGTATTTTTTGGTTATAACTACGTGGATGAGGGCCATGAGCTACGCTGTTCCCTAATACATGAGATGATCTACTTCCTACTCTAGCTCTACCAGCTCCTTTTTGAGCTCTTAATTTAGCAGTAGAATAACTCGCATCTCTTCTTCTAAGAGTATTGCTAGTACCTTGCCTTTTATTATTTAATTGCGCAACAACAACTTGATGAACTAGCGTTTCGTTCATTGGTTGCTTCCATATAAAATCGGATGCCATAAAGTTATCAATAACTTCACCTTTAATATTTTTTACATCAACTTTCATTTATAGTTCCTTCTCTATCATTAGAGTAGTAGAAACAGATCCTGGAATTGATCCTTTAATTTCTAAAATATTTTCTTTAACATCAACTCTTACTATCTTTAAACCTTTTTGAGTAACTCTTTCTGAACCCATATGACCTGACATCTTTGTGCCTTTCCAAACTCTACCAGGAGAACTTCCAGCCCCAATTGAGCCAGGAGCACGATGACGATCTGACTGACCATGAGTTTTAGGTCCTCCAGCAAAATTATGTCTTTTTACTGTACCTGCAAACCCCTTACCTTTAGAGATACCTGTTACCGATACTTTATCTCCAACTTCGAAAATTCCACAGTCTAAGGATTGACCAACCTCTATAGAATCAATGTCTTCAACAGCAAATTCTTTAAGATATTTAAAATTAGTTTCACTTCTCTTTTGATGACCAGTCAGAGGTTTATTTAATCTCTTAGTTTCTTCAAATCCAATTTGAGCAGATTCATATCCATCTTTATTTGTAGTTTTTACTTGTATTACTTTGCAAGGACCAGCTTTAATTACAGTCACTGGAACCGCATCTCCATTCTCTGAATCAAAGGTTGTTGTCATTTTCAATTTTTTACCAATTAATCCGTTTATCATTTTCTAATCCAATACCATCCTAATATCTACCCCAGCAGGAACATTTAGGGTTGTTAAAGAATCAATAGTTTTAGCTCCAGGATCAAGAATGTCAATTATTCTTTTATGTATACGTAATTCAAAGTGCTCTCTAGATTTTTTATTCACATGAGGTGACCTAAGCACACAAAATCTTCTTATGCTTGTCGGTAAAGGTATAGGTCCAGCTACTGCTGCACCTGTTCTTTCTGCGGCTTCTAATATTTGCTGAGCTGACAAATCCAAAACCCTATGATCATATGCTTTTAATGTAATTCTAATGGCTTGATTCGGCATTATGCTTCCTTTTTTATCATTGGTGCAGGCGCATAATGATCTAATTCTTGTGAAAAACTTGCTCGACCAGTTGTATTCGAACGCAAAATAGTAGCATATTGAAAGGTCTCGGCTAATGGGACAAATGCCTTTATTATTTGCAAGCCTGTCTGAGCATCCATTGATTGAACTTGCGCCCTTCTACTTTGCAAATCACCTAAAACATCCCCAAGGAATTCTTCAGGTGTTACAACCTCCATTAACATAACCGGTTCTAATATGAACGGACTTGCCTTTTGGCAAGCATCTTTAAAAGCCATAGAAGCTGCAATCTTAAATGCTACTTCGGAAGAATCAACTTCATGATGAGATCCATCTATCAATACTGCCTTAATGTCTACGACTGGATGACCAGCAACAACTCCAGACTGGGCAGCCTCTTTAAAACCTTGCTCCACAGGTTTAAAATATTCAGTGGGAAGGGTAGCTCCAGTAATTTCAGATTCAAACACTAAACCTTCTCCAGCCTCTAAAGGCTCAATTCTTAAAGTAACATCACCAAACTGACCTCTACCACCTGATTGTCTAATGAATTTACCCTGAGCAGAGGCAGTTTTTCTAACAGTTTCTCTATAAGCAACTTTCGGAGCTCCTACATTTGCTTCAACTCTAAATTCTCTTTTAATTCTTTCTATAATTACATCCAAATGTAACTCACCCATTCCAGCTAGAACCATTTGCCCACTTTCTTGGTCAGTAGTAAATTTTAGTGTCGGATCTTCATCAACTAATTTAGTAACAGCAATATCCATTTTGTCCTGATCAGCTTTGCTTTTAGCTTCAATTGCAACAGATAACACTGGATCAGGGAAAGTCATGCTTTCCAAAAGAATCCTCTCATTTAAATCGCTTAGTGTATGAGCAGTTGAAATCTCTTTTAATCCCACTACAGCTACAATATCGCCAGCCTTTGCTACTTCTATCTCTTCCCTCTCCTCTGCATGCATTTTTAATAATCTTCCAATTCTTTGCTGCTTATTAATTGTTGAATTAAAAACTTTATCTCCAGCTGAAACTTTTCCAGAGTAGATTCTCATATAACAAAGTCTTCCAACATGCTCATCTGAAACAACCTTAAATACTAATCCACTGAATGGTTCTGAATCATTTAGTTCTCTCTTCATAGCTTGCTCACCAGATACATCTGTGCCTTCTACAGGGGGAAGATCATCCGGGGAAGGTAGGTAGTCACATATTGCATCTAATAAATGATGTACTCCTTTATGTTTTAGAGCTGAACCACAAAAAACTGGAAAAATTTTCAAATCTAGAGTAGCTCTCCTAGTTGCTGCTTTTAATTCTTCATTGCTTATATCTTGGTCTTCTAGGAATTTTTCCATTAATTCATCATCTGTTTCTGCTATTTTTTCAACCATATTGGCTCTTGCGTCTTTTGATTTGGAAACTAGATCTGCTGGTATTTCTACCTCTTTGGGTTCTGTAGGGTTATTTCCTTCGTCATATACATAAGCTTTCATTTCTACAAGATCAATAAGCCCACTATAGTCTGCTTCCGCACCAATAGGTATTTGCATAGGAACAGGATTTGCATTTAATTTATCTTCAATTGTTCCTACTGCGAAATCAAAATCAGCGCCAAGTCTATCCATTTTGTTAATGAAACACATTCTAGGAACTTTGTGTTTATCTGCTTGCCTCCAAACCGTTTCAGATTGCGGCTGAACCCCAGATACTGATTCAAACACTACTACAGCCCCATCTAAAACTCTCAAGCTTCTTTCGACTTCAGCAGTGAAGTCAACGTGCCCAGGGGTATCAATAATGTTTACATCAAAGTCCTTCCAAGCAGCGTTGGTAGCAGCTGAGCCAATAGTTATTCCTCGTTCTTTTTCTAGCTCCATAAAATCCATTACTGCAGTCCCATCATCTATTGATCCTATTTTGTAAGTGGCTCCTGTAAAGAAAAGTACCCTTTCAGTTACAGTAGTTTTACCTGCATCAATATGTGCAATAAATCCAATGTTTCTTAGTTTTTGCTGATTTGACATATACCTACCACCTATAATGAGCGAAAGCTCTATTTGCTTCCGCCATCCTATGAGTATCTTCTTTTTTCTTAACTGCGGTTCCTTCTCCATTTGAAGCATCAAGCAATTCTTGGAATAATTTTCTTGAAATTGACATCCCAGATCTAGATCTTGCAGCATCAACTAACCATCTTATTGCTAAAGACAATCTTCTTGCTGGCTTAACTTCCACAGGGACTTGATAAGTTGCTCCACCTACTCTTCTAGGCTTAACTTCGACTGTTGGCATTGCATTCTTGATAGCTTGATCAAAAACTTCCTTGCCAGGCTTTTTTGTTTTTTTCTCTAACTCTTCTATAACGTCGTAAATTATTTTTTGAACAACCGATTTATTGCCGCCTTCCATTAGCTTATTGGTAAACCTCACTAAATCAGTGCTATTAAATTTAGGGTCTGGTGCAACTATTCTTTTTTCTGCTCTTCTTCTTCTGGACATTTTATCTTATCGCACCCTTCATTATTATTTGCCAGAAGGTTTAGCAGTTCCATACTTACTTCGACCTTGAGATCTATTTTGAACACCCTCAGTATCTAAAGATCCTCTAACAATATGATATCTAACTCCAGGGAGGTCAGGGACCCTTCCACCTCTTAGTAAAACAACTGAGTGCTCTTGCAGATTATGCCCTTCCCCAGGAATATATGCAGTGACTTCCATTCCATTAGTTAATCTGACTCTTGCTACTTTTCTTAGTGCAGAATTAGGTTTTTTGGGAGTTACTGTCCTAACTTGAAGGCAAACTCCTCTTTTTTGTGGACTATTAGTATTGGTATTAAGCCTATTTTCTAAGGAATTATAATTGAATCCTAATGCAGGTGTATTAGACTTCCTTTTAGGAGTCCTTCTTGACTTTCTTACTAGCTGATTTATTGTAGGCATTTTATATTTTTCCTTTGTGCTTAGCGCTAAGTCTAAAAATTCAGAAAATTTTAAACTTAAATTCAACCGCAATGAGCGAGTATATATTTGAATGGAATTATCGTCAACGACTTTTTTATGTTTTTTTAATTAATTTATTAGAAAATTACGAATTAAAGATATTCATATATAGAAAAAACATTAATGTTAAATTACTATGTTATATCTGTGTTCAAAATAATAAGGCTAAATAATATAAATGGAAGAAAAAATAATAGTAACTGCAGTTGGGTTAAGTAATCCTAAAAGTGAAGAGCTCTCATTAAAACTAAAATCATCTGATTTTAATCTCATTACTGTAGATAATTTTGAAGGATTAGACCAAGAGGAAGTAAAAGGCAATAAGCAATTAATAATTGTATCTGGCGAAGATCTTAATCTTGATCTTTTTAAAGAAAATTTAAGAAAAGCAGAAGAACTAGAAAAAAATATAATTGCATTAATGCCTTTGAAAGATATGGACCTGTTAATTCAAAGTTTTTCTAGTCCTTATTTTGATTTTTGCTTACCTCCTCATGATGTGAGTGAAATAACATTAAGGTTAATTAGTGCCGCTGGTAAATCAAGCCAAGAAGATAAAGAGATTATAAAAATAGGCCCCCTTGTAATAAATCAAGAAAGTTACGAGGTAACACTAGATGAGGTAAAAATCGATTTAACTTTCAAGGAATACGAATTACTGAAACATTTAGCTGCTAAGCCGGGAAGGGTGTTTTCAAGAGAATCACTTCTTCATAGTGTTTGGGAATATGATTATTATGGAGGAACTAGAACAGTTGATGTTCATGTAAGAAGATTAAGAAGTAAAATAAACGATATTAAGTATAATTTCATTGAAACAGTTTGGAATGTCGGCTATAGATTTCAAGTCAACCCTCCAAAAATATAATATATAATTAACAAAAATGGTTAATGAAAATAAAGAAAATCAAATAAGTTATGTCTTAACTAAAGCTACTGAAAATAATGTTAAATTCATTAGGCTTTGGTTTACTGATATTTTTGGAAGCGTAAAAGGGTTCGGAATAACAATTGACGAACTAGAAAAAGTTCTTCATGAAGGGGCTAGTTTTGATGGAGCCTCAATATTTGGTTCAGAGAGATTTCAAGAGAGTGAAATGATAGCTATGCCAGATCCTACAACTTTTGAAATCCTTCCTTGGAGGCCTGAAGAAAACTCAGTGGCTAAGATAACTTGCGAAATTATTAATAAAGACGGAACACCATCTAGTTTAGATAGCAGATTCATTTTGAAAAAAAAATTAGATGAGCTAAAAGAGAATGGGCTTAACTTCTACGTGGCTCCTGAAATAGAATATTTTTATCTTGAAGATGCAGAAAGCATGAAACCCATAGATGAGAAAACGTATTTTGATCAAATCGGCTCTCATAGTGATTTAGGTTCTGATTTAAGAAGAAAGACAGTTATAGGCCTTGAAAAGATAGGAATACCAATTCAAAAATTTCATCACGAAGTATCTCCTGGACAACAAGAAATTAGCTTAAGATATAACGATTCTCTAACTATGGCAGATAATATACAAACATTTAAATTGGTAGTTAAAGAAACTGCGATGAATGAAGGCGTATTCGCCACGTTTATGCCAAAACCATTTGAAGAATTCGAAGGTAATGGAATGCATTTACACATATCATTATTCAAAGCTGAAAAAAACTTATTTGCTCATGAAAAAAAATCAAAATCGGGTATATCAAAGCAAGGTGAAGGGTTTACTGCAGGATTATTAAAACATGTAAATGAATTGATGTTGGCAACAAATCAATGGGTAAACTCATATAAAAGAATAGCATCATTAAATGAAGCTCCTTCATATCGTTGTTGGTCAAAAAATCCTGATTATGGAAATTTAATTACAATCCCTGAGATAAGGAGGAAAGGTGATGTTTCATCAAGAATTGAATTCAGGTTACCTGATCCGGGGTGTAATCCTTACTTAAGTTTCTCAGCAATAATCACAGCTGGGCTTCAGGGCATGCAAAATAACTATAAACTTGAGCCTCCAATGGAAGAATCCTTTCCAAGTTTATCTAAGGATGATTTAGTTAATTTTGAAGATAAAAAAAGGTTAGCTCAAGATCTTGGAACTTCTATTAAAAATGCGGAGGAAGGCACGATACTGAAAGATGCACTAGGAGAGGAAGCTTACTCAGTATTCTTGAATGGGAAAAAGAGGGAATGGTCAGAATATCTTAAATCAGTATCAGAATTTGAATTAAAAAACTGGATAAATTTATAGGTTTATCCAAATATTCGTAGTATAATTTATCAGCCCTTATAAATTTTTTTAATTATTAATTATGAAAAAGATAAATAGCAAAAAAATAAAAGAAAATTTTAAATTGTTAGAAAAAGCAGGCTCTTACGATCCTGCTTTTGAGCGTGATGCATGTGGAGTAGGTCTTGTAGCAAACATACAAGGTGTAAAAAGTCATGAAATAATAAAAAAAAGTTTAACTGCACTACGTAACCTTGAACACAGGGGTGCATCTGGGGCAGATCCTGACACTGGAGATGGAGCTGGAATATTAATACAAATTCCTCATGAATTTTTCTCTGAAGAAGTGACAAATCTTGGTTTCTCAATTGAAAAAGATAAATATGGAACTGGAATTATTTTCGCAGGAGAAAGTAAAAAATCATTAGCAAATATAAAAGAAATTATCGAAAAATGCTCTTTAGATCAAAATCTAAAAGTTATTGGATGGAGGGATGTTCCTGTAGATTCAAAAAAAATAGGAAAGCTTTCAAAAGAAGTTATGCCAAATATTATTCAAGTTTTTATTGGTAGTGATGACAACAAAGATTTAGATAATTTTGAACAAAAACTATTTATTATCAGAAAGAAATTTGAATCTGAAGTTAACAAAAAATTTGAAAATGATGAAATTGAAAAAATTTATGCCTGTAGCCTTTCAGCCCATAAAATCATATACAAGGGCCTATTAACATCTGAGCAAGTTCCAGAATTTTATTTAGATCTTCAAAATGAAAAAGTGGTGAGTAGTTTCGGATTAGTACATTCACGATTTAGCACTAATACTTTAGGAGACTGGAAATTAGCACATCCTTATAGGTTTGTAGCTCATAATGGTGAAATTAACACCGTAAAAGGAAATAGGAATTGGATGACAGCTAGGCAGTCATTAATATCAAGTAAATTATTTGGAGGAAACACAAAAGATATATTTCCTATATGTAAGCCAAGCGATAGCGATACTGCATCATTTGATAATGTTCTAGAACTACTGACTTTAGGAGGAAGAGACCTAGAGCATGCAATGGCAATGATGATCCCAGAATCCTGGAATGGCCATGAATCGATGCCAAAAGACCTTAAGGACTTTTATAAATTTCATAGCATTCTAATGGAACCTTGGGATGGGCCTGCTTTAATAGTGTGTACTGACGGGAAAAAAGTTGGGGCTGTTCTTGATAGAAATGGATTAAGACCTTTTAGGTATACGGTTACAAAGGACGGGACATTGATAATGGGGTCTGAAACAGGCCTTATTGATATTGAAGACAGTGAAATTGAATACAGAGAAAGATTAAGGCCCGGCAGAATGTTCTTAATTGATTTTGAGCAAGGCAGGATAATTGAAGATGAAGAAATTAAAAATTCTCTTGCAAACTCAAACCCTTATTCTAAATGGATTGAAGATAATAGCTTAGATACTAAAAGTTTGCCTAGTGAAAAAGCTGAAAAACTTGATATGCCAATAATTAAATATCAACAAGCTTTCGGATACACCCAAGAAGATTTAAATGTGTTAATTGATCCCATGACAAAATCTCCTAAGGATCCCGTTGGCTCAATGGGAAATGACGCCCCAATACCAATTCTTTCAAAAAGACCTCAAAATGTATTTTCATATTTTAAACAGATGTTTGCCCAAGTCTCTAATCCTCCACTTGATGCTATCAGGGAAAAACTTGTGACTCAGATTTCATTGCCTGCCGGAAAAAGATTTAATTTATTAGAAGAATCTGAAAAGCAAAGCTCTATTTTATTTATAGATAACCCGCTTCTTAGTAATGAAAAAATAGCGGCAATTAAAAATATAAACCATGAAAAAATTAAGGTAAAAACAATTTCAACTTTGATAAAGCTAAATGAAAAAAATGATTTTAACCTAGCAAAATCTATTGAATCTCTAAGATCAGAATGCCGTAAAGCAATTAATGACGGATACAATATCTTAATACTGTCAGACAGAGGGCTCAAGAAAGGATATATACCTATTCCAAGCTTGTTGGCCCTATCATCTGTACATCATCATTTAATAAGAAATTGACTAAGATCTTCAACTGATCTAATAGTGGAGTCAGGTGAACCACGTGAAGTTCATCATTTTTCAACTCTATTTGGCTATGGAGCGTCAGCTATAAATCCTTATATTGCAATAGAAACTGTACTAAATAATTCTAACAATGACATTGAATCAGTAAAGAAATATCTTAAATCATCTGAATATGGACTTCTAAAAGTTATGTCTAAGATGGGAATATCTACACTTCAAGGATACCAAGGAGCTCAAATTTTTGAATCACTTGGATTATCCAAAAAATTCATCGAAAATTATTTTACTTGGACTCCAAATAAACTAGGAGGAGTAGATGAAAAAAGAATAGAAAAAGATATGATTCAAAATTATTTAGGAGCATTCAAAGAATCAAGAATTCCTGAAGAATTAGAGCTTGATCTTGGAGGTCTATATTTGTGGAGAGGTACAGGAGAATCTCATATGTGGAATCCAGCCACCATATCTTTATTGCAACATGCTGCAACAACAAATAACGAAGAAAAATTTGATGAATTTGAAAAGGTTGCCAACAATGAATCAGAGGAAGCATTTACTTTAAGAGGCCTCCTAGACTTTAATTATTCAAAAAAAGATTCAATTCCTTTGAAAGAGGTAGAGTCTGCCTTAAGTATAGTGAAAAGATTTGCTACAGGTGCTATATCCTTGGGATCTATAAGTAAAGAGGCCCATGAAACACTTGCGGTAGCTATGAATAGAATTGGAGCAAGAAGTAATACTGGGGAAGGCGGAGAAGATCCAAAAAGATTCAATTCTGAGAAAAATAGTAGAACAAAGCAGGTAGCATCTGGGAGATTTGGTGTGACAGCTGACTATCTTGTTAATTCTACTGACTTGCAAATTAAAATGGCTCAAGGCGCAAAGCCTGGAGAAGGAGGACAAATACCAGGAAATAAAATTTCTGAATATATTGGCTCAATTAGAAAAACAACTCCTGGAGTTGAATTGATATCTCCTCCACCTCATCATGATATTTATTCAATTGAGGATTTAGCACAGCTAATACATGACTTAAAAAATATAAATAGGCATGCAAGAATACATGTCAAATTAGTTTCTGAGGCAGGTGTAGGAATTATTGCTGCAGGAGTAGCAAAAGCAAAAGGAGATGTAGTCTTAATTTCTGGAATGAGTGGCGGGACAGGAGCGGCTCCTCTGGGCTCAATTAGGCATGCTGGACTCCCATGGGAGCTAGGATTAGCTGAAACAAATCAAGTGCTTGTTTCTAATGGACTTAGGGGGAGGATAGTTGTTCAAACAGATGGACAAATGAAAACTGGCAGAGATGTAGCTATAGCCACTTTATTAGGCGCTGAAGAGTGGGGTATAGCAACAGCAGGATTAATTGTTATGGGTTGCATCATGCTTAGAAAGTGCCATCTAAATACATGTTCTGTTGGAGTAGCAACCCAAGACCCAGAATTAACAAAATTATTTAGAGGTACCCCTGAAGCAGTTGTGAACTATTTTATGTTTCTTGCTGAATCATTAAGAAAATATATGGCAATGCTTGGATTTAATTCTGTAGAAGAAATGGTAGGAAGAACCGATAAATTAAAAACTTCTGAAAGAGCTAAGAAAATGCCAGATACACAAATTGATTTGGATGTATTGTTAGCAAAACCCGAAGTAATAAATGGTGACAATTCTTTTGCTTCACAAGAACAAAATCATAAGCTAGAAAAGGCTTTGGATTTCAAAATATTACATAAAGTAAAAGATGCTATAAAAGAAAAGAGGAAAGTATCTATTAATGAAAAAATTAATAATTACAATAGGACAGTTGGATCTATTTTAAGTTCTGAGATAACAAAATCTTATGGTGAAAAGGGGTTACCTGAAGGCACAATTAATGTGAATTTCCTAGGTAGTGCCGGTCAAAGTTTTGGGGCTTTCGCTTGCAAAGGTCTAAATTTTACATTAGAGGGTGATGCTAATGATTATTTTGGAAAGGGGTTATCAGGAGGTAAATTAATTGTACTGCCTAATAAGAATTCAACATTTAAAGCTGAGAAAAATATTATTATTGGAAATGTAGCATTGTATGGAGCTACTGGAGGGCAAGCCTACATTAGAGGAATAGCAGGCGAAAGGTTTTGTGTTAGAAATAGTTCTGCATTAGCGGTTGTAGAAGGAATAGGTGACCATGGTTGTGAATATATGACGGGTGGTACTGCAGTAATACTTGGTGAAACCGGAAGGAATTTTGGGGCAGGAATGAGTGGTGGAATAGCTTATGTATTTGATGAAAATGATAAATTTAATGAAAAATTTAATTCTGAATTATGTGATTCAAAAGAAATAATAGCAGGGTCAGAAGATGATAAAATATTGATAAAAATAGTAAAAAAGCATTTAGCAGAAACTAACAGTTCTTTAGCAAAAAAAATGCTAACTGAATGGA
>JAYZIQ010000026.1:0-5183 GCA_036165455.1 Chloroflexota bacterium
AATTAAGATTAAAAATATTACAAAGAGATTTGGTTCTGTATTAGCAAATAATGATATAGATACTGAAATTTCTTCTAAAAAAATTCATGCCTTGCTAGGAGAAAATGGAGCTGGAAAATCTACTTTAGTAAAAATTCTTTCTGGTCATTATAGACCCGACTCAGGTGAAATATTTATAAATGACAAAAAGCTAGAGCTCGGATCAACATCTTCAAGTCTTAAAAATGGAATTGGAATTCTTAGCCAAGATCCTTTGGATTTTCAAAATCTATCAATTAAAGAAAGTTTCATAGCGGGATCAAAAAAATTTGGTGAAAATTTTAACGAAAAAAAGATTGAATTAGATATAAATAAAGCCTTTAAAAAATACGAAATTAAGCTAAATTTAAATCAAAAAATTAGATCACTATCTATTGGTGAAAGGCAACAAATAGAATTAATTAGGCTTCTTTTTGAAAACTCTAAAATTATAATTTTAGATGAACCCACTAATGGTTTTTCTTTAACCCAAAGAGACCTGGTATTTAAAATGCTGAAAACCTTAAGCTCTGAAGGGTATATAGTCATATTAGTTTCACACAAACTTGATGAAGTATTTGAATTATGCCAAGAAGCTACAATCTTAAAAAATGGAGAAAAAATTAAAACTATACCTATACCTTATGACAGAAACAAAATTATTGACTTAATGTTTCAAGGAGAACAAAAAAAGATAATTAGTAAGAATTCAAATAAAAATTTAACCCCAAATGGCTATATAAGTATTGATCTGAAAGAATGGGGATTTAATGAGAGCAAGATAGATCAAGGGTCCAAGGTTGGGGTAATTGGACTTCAAGGCTCTGGCGCAGATCAGTTTGTAAGAGATATATTTGAAAAGAAAATAAACATTCAAAATTTTTACAATAACAATCAGTCAGATATACCAAAACAAGACATATATTACACTCCTTCAGACAGATTAGAGCGAGGGCTTTTTGGGGAACTTAATATTAACGAGCATGTGGCCCTTGCTTCAAAAGGAAATAAATTAATAAGCTGGAAATCAATTAATAACAGCTCCGGCAATTTAATTAAAGAATACGAAATTAAAGGAAATCCAAATATATTAGCTAACCAGCTATCTGGAGGAAACCAACAAAAATTACAACTAGCCCTAATTCCAAAAAGTCCAGGTTTATTGCTGTTAGAGCAGCCTACTAGGGGCCTAGATGTCAAATCTACAGGCTCAGTTTGGGAGAAAATAATTGAAAGGGCTAGGGCTGACATATCTGTTATTTTTTCCACGACAGATATTGATGAAGTATGGGAGCAGTCCGACTGGATAATATGTTTTTCAGGAGAAAAAATAACCAATATTTCAAAAAAAAGTTCAATGAAAAAAGATGACATTAAATTTTTAATTTCTGGCTTGGAATCTAGAAAATGAATAATTTAAACTTAAAGAATACATTAATATTCATAATTCAAGTTTTATTAGCTAGCTTAGGGGCTTCATTAATAATTATTTTACTTGGAGCTTCCCCAACCGAAGTAATTTCGTCCATTTTTGATGGAGCTTTCGGAAGGCCAGAAAAAATTGTAAAAACTATGCTTATATTTCTGCCTATATCTTTAGCTTCACTAGCATTAATAATTACCTTTTCAGGTGGTCTATGGAATATAGGAATTGAGGGCCAAATAGTATTAGGCGCTATAGGTGCATCTTGGGTAGCTAAATCTTTCCTTGGAGAATCTGCACTTTCACCATATATTCAACTGTTAGTTGGTGTTTCAATGGGCTCAGCTTGGGGATTATTATGCGGATTACTAAAGGTAAAATTCAATGTTCATGAAATTTTTGGAGGATTGGGACTATATTTTGTAGGTAGCGGAGCCATAATTTATCTTATATTAGGGCCTTGGAGCAAAGAAGGAATAGCATCCACAAGTGGCACAGATATATTCCCAAAAGAATCATGGTTTCCTACTTTGACTTCTCTTAATATTCCCGCCCTACCAATATTTATAATATGCCTAATAATTATCTCAATAATATTATTCCTTTCTTTTTCTAAGCTTGGCCTAAAGCTTAAAGCTACTGGCATAAACCCAGGCTCTACTAACAAGTTTCAGTTCAGTAGCAGCGGCTATATATATTTAGCATTCATGATAGGAGGGGCAATAGCCGGATTAGCAGGAGTCTTTCAAGCTAGCGTTTTTTATCACAAATTAGTCCCTTCTATTTCCGGAGGGTACGGATTTCTGGCTATATTAGTTGTTTTAGCTTCTGGAAAAAGAGTTATCCCTACTTTATTGCTGACCCTATTTTTCTCTGCAATGATTGCAGGGGGGTCGCAACTGCAACTTAGGCTTAACCTGCACTCAAGCCTTATTTCAATAATTTTATCCTCGATAGTATTTTTTTGGCTTGTGGTTAATTCAACTCCAATCAGAAAAAATATCACCAACTTATTAGAAAGAGGTAGAAATGCTTCCTTTTGAGCCTTCAGTTGTTACAGTTATATCTCTTAGCGCACCTATTATTTTAGTTGTAATAGGCGAAACAATCACTGAAAAATCTGGGGTAATTAATTTATCCATAGAAGGGACTTTATTGATTACTGCACTAACAGCTTTTGCCGTATCGGTTACTACAGGTAGTCCCTTTTTAGGCTTCTTGTGCGCAGGCCTTGTAGGTAGCATTGCTGCTCTAGTAATTATTCTTTGTGACACTAAGCTTGGAATGGATCAAATTGCAGTAGGTTTTATTTTAACGATCTTTTTAGGCAAACTTAGTAGCTTCCTTGGAAAAGAATATGTAAGAATACCTGGTCCATATTTTCAACAATTATCTATACCAATACTTAAAGATATTCCATATATTGGCCCAAGCTTCTTTGATCAAAATATTCTTGTCATATTTTCATTCCTAATGATTCCTTTGACGTGGTATTTTATAGAAAAAACTAGGTTAGGCTTGATAGTTAAGGCAGTCGGAGAAAATCCAGTATCTGCAGAAAATAGAGGAATAAATCCAGAAAAAGTAAGAATTATAGCGACTATGATTGGAGGTATAATTATAGGGTTTGGGGGAGCTGCTTTTTCATTGCATGCAAAATTTGGTTGGTCTGAAAATCATACCGGTAATTATGGGTGGATTTGCCTGGCAATTGTGATATTTGGAGGATGGAATCCGATAAGGGCGGCAATAGGAGCATACAGTTTTGGAGTTTTTCAAATTATTGCCTTAAAAATGCAATCTATAGCTCTAGGGTTAACCCAAGTACTTCCACTAATACCATTCCCTCTAATGATACTGACATTGATTTTCATACAAAGGTTCAATAGGTCAGACAGAACTACAAGTCTGCCAAAAATTTTAAATGCTTTTTTTGGAGGCCAGTCTCCTGATAATATTGGGAAGCCTTTAGAGAAGAATTAATTTATTTATACTTCAATACAAAAGAAATACATTTAGGAATATTTTTAAGATCTTTGGCGCCAATATAAGTAGCAGCTGATCTTACACCTCCTAATATTTGCTGAATTGTCTTGTCTACAGGACCCCTGTACTCTAGAGAGATTGACTCTCCCTCACTCGCCCTGTATTCCTTTATATCGCCATAATATCGTTCCATTGCAGTATCAGAGCTCATACCGTAAAACTCTTTATATTTTTTTCCGTCTCTTTCTATTACTTTTCCCCCAGATTCTTCGTGCCCTGCCAACATACCTCCTAGCATCACAAAGTCTGCCCCTGCACCAAAAGCTTTGGATACATCACCGGGAGTTGAGCATCCACCATCTGAAATAACGTGACCTCTTAGCCCGTGAGCAGCATCGGCACATTCTATAATTGCAGAAAGTTGAGGGTACCCAACGCCAGTTACTGTTCTAGTTGTACATACAGAACCGGGGCCAATCCCTATCTTAACTATATCCGCTCCTGCCAAAATTAAAGCTTCTGTCATTTCTCCTGTAACTACATTTCCAGCGATTAATGGATTATCAAATTTATCCCTTACACTCTTTACAAGATCTAAGAATAGTTCTGTATAACCATTAGCTACATCCAGGCAAATAAATTTAGGTTTATCAAGTTTTTCTGATTTTAAATAATTAAAAAAATCATCTGCATTTTCTGCTTCTTCAACTCCAAAAGTTACTGCACAATATTCTGTATCTATTTGTTTAGATTTAATTGCCTTTGCCCATTCATCCATAGAATAAAATTTATGAATAGCTGTGAGCATTTTATTTTTTTTAAAAGCTTCAGCTATTTCAAAAGTCCCGGTAGTATCCATATTTGCAGCACTAATAGGAGTGCCCTTCCCTGGTTCATCTGAATGTCTAAAATTAAATTCTCTTTCAAGGTCTACTAATCTCCTGGAAGACAAAGTACTCCTTTTTGGCCTAATTAATACATCATCAAAATCTAATTTAAAATCATGCTCTACTCTCATAACTAATCCCTTTTCTCATCAGAAATATAAGACAACTGCCTTAAAGTTCCATTTTCATCGTCCATCCCATATCCATAAACCCAAGTATCTTCTACGTCAAATCCACTCCAGCCGATTTCAACTTCATTATGTTTCTTAATTTTTTTATCCAACATAACCACAATTTTAAGATCTGAGGGGGAATACTCTTCATGCAAATAATCTATTAAATTATTTAATGTTTCTCCTGTATCGTATATATCTTCTATTATTAGAATAGAGCTATTATTTTTAGGCTTTGAACCTGAAAAGTTCCAATTTTCATCTTCATCAAATACGTATGATATAAATATTTGATCAGCTCCAGGATTTGTTATCTCTCTAAGCAAATCAACAGCAAATGGGACTCCCCCATTCATAGGTACTATTATACACAGTTCATCAATTAGCTTATCTCTATAATAAAGAGAAATTTCTTTAGCTAATTCAGAAACTTTTGATTTAATTTCTTTAGACGAGATTTTCATTATGTGCTTTGTATTTTTAACAATCGATATAATATACATAACTATAACAAAATCCAAATTTAAATATGTTATTTAAATCTATAGAAACTGAAATATCGTTTAATCTGCTTATATGGGGTTTATGCTCTGTTCTTGGGGGAATTACATTTATATTTTTTGAAAACTCTTTCATGAACGCCATTGGTTTTCAATTTATAATTTGGGGTTTAATTGATTCATTAATCGCAATTGG
>JAYZIQ010000027.1:0-12721 GCA_036165455.1 Chloroflexota bacterium
CTTAATGAAGTAAATATTTCTGAAGCTGATAATAACTTCATAAAAGATATTGAAAAAGATTATGAATCAATAGATATTGTAGATGAAGCTAAGAAATTCGAGTACTATTGGAGTGGGAGAAAAAAACTTAAAACAAATCAAAAAGGAAGTTGGAAATTAGGCTTTAAAAATTGGTTAAGCAAAACTAAGAGAGATAAAGAAAATTATGAAAGAACTAAGCAAAGAGCTACAAAAAATTCAACAACAAATAATTACTTCAGGTCAAAAGAATATCTCCAGGAAGTCAGAAGGAAACAAGAATCAAGAAGATCTAGAAAGCCAGAACTTGATTAATTGCTCAATTTGCGATGATTTATACTGGATTGCGCCTGCAAATCAAGAGATAAAATCAACAAATTATATTCTCTGTGAATGCATAAAAGATGAAGTGATAAGTCGCCAAAAAGAAAGTATGACAAGCTCACAAGATCTTGGTGACTTAACACCATCTATGCTTAAGCGAATGACTTTTGGAACTTTCAAGACTAACCAGCCAGATTCAAATTTAGCAGAATCACTTGAAATATCAAAAGCATATTTCGAAAATCCAGATGGATGGCTACTTTTTACGGGGCCCACTGGAGTAGGAAAGACACATCTTTCAGTTGCAAGAGCTGAAAAAAGGATTAAATCATTGAAACCTGTTTATTTTGGTTTTATGCCAAATATATTAGAAAAGCTAAGAAATTTTAATAACTATGATAATCGAGCTGAAGGATACTTATCATTTTTGATTGAATGCCCATTTTTAATAATTGATGATCTTGGCTCTCAGGTTAATAGCAATTGGGCAGAAGAAAAAATATATCAAATAATAGTAAATAGGCATAATAATGGGCTTCCTACAATTATCACTACTCGTGCGAGCAATATAAGTGAACAATTAGTATTTAATCCACAAATTAGTGAAGCTATATACTCGAGGCTCCAAGATACCAAAATGGTAAATGAATTTGCAATTGTTTCTCAGGATTATAGAAATAGGAAATAAGTATGCAAGATAAATTTTATAAATTAATACCTAACGATGGTTTAATAAAGCTCTATTCCGGAACTGTATGGGCAGAAGGTCCAGTATGGATAAATAATCTATCTTCTTTAGTATGGAGTGATGTAAGAAGCAATAAAATGCTCATTTATAATTCAAATAATAACTCGGTAAGTACATTCAGAGATCCCTCAAACTTTAATAACGGAAATTGTTTAGATAATGAGCAAAAGGTTATTAGCTGTCAGCATGAAAATAGACGAGTAGTAAGGCAAGAGAATGACGGCAAACTGACTGTAGTTGCCGACAATTTTGAAGGCAAAAAGTTTAATTCTCCTAATGATGTTGTTGTAAAAAGTGATGGATCTGTCTGGTTCACTGACCCTCCTTACGGAATACTAACAAATGAAGAAGGTAAGAAATCTGAAAGTGAAATAGGAGGGAATCATGTTTATAAAGTAGACAAAGACGGCTTAGTTTCAAAAGTATTGGATAGTTTTGATAAGCCCAATGGTATAGCTTTCTCGCCCGACGAAAAATATCTTTACGTGGCAGATAGCGGAGCAGCAGAACCAGGAAATATCGACTTTAATAAGCCTCATCATGTAAAAAGATATGATGTAGATGTGAGCGGCAATCTAAGCAATGAAATGATTTTTTGTGAAATAGAAGAAGGGTTTCCTGACGGAATGGCAGCAGATGTATATGGAAATTTATTTATCTGCGATCCACATGGTCAAAAAATTCATATATATGAAGAGTCTGGAAATTTAATTGGAAATATAAATGTTCCCGAGCGGGTTGCAAATTGTACGTTTGGGGGCGAAAATAATTCATTATTATATATAACAGCCTCTACTTCTTTATATCTTTTAGAAACAGGAACAACAGGAAAATGACTATTACTGACATTGAAAAAAAATGTATTAATTCTATACGTTTTTTATCTATAGATATGGTCCAAAAAGCAAACTCTGGGCATCCTGGGGCCCCTATGAGTTTAGCTCCATTAGCATTTGTTTTATGGAGAGACCATCTTGTATTTAATCCAAAAAAACCTGACTGGGCAAATCGCGATAAATTTATTTTATCTGCAGGGCATGCTTCTGCGCTACTTTATTCCATGCTTCATCTGACTGGTTATAAAATTTCCATCGATGATATAAAAAAATTTCGACAATATGAAAGTATAACTCCTGGTCATCCAGAATATGGCCTAACAGAAGGAGTTGAGGCTACCACTGGGCCGTTGGGGCAAGGTTTTGCGAATGGCGTAGGAATGGCAATAGCTTCGAAAAGGATTCAAAGTATAAGCGGCAAAGATAATAAAAATATAATTTATTCAATAGTCTCTGATGGTGACCTAATGGAAGGCATATCATCTGAGGCGGCATCTTTAGCAGGCACCTTAAAGTTAGATAATATTATATATTTTTATGATTCCAATAAGATTTCAATAGAAGGATCTACGGATTTAACCTTCCAGGAAGATGTGCCTAAAAGATTTCAATCTTATGGATGGAATGTAATAGATAATATAGAAGGAGAAGATATTGAAAAAATATCAAATTCTATAGATTTAGCTAAAGAGTCTGATCGCCCTTCACTAATTATCCTTAAGACTAAAATTGGATATGGCAGCCCTAATAAATCTGGAACTGAGAAAGCTCATGGAGAAGCACTTGGAGAAGATGAGGTAGCACTTACTAGAAAAGAGTTGAACTGGAACCACGATTCTTTTGATATACCAAGTGATGTCTATAAGTACTTTGAAGAATTTGTAAATAAAAAGATTTCAAGATATGAGGTAATGCCAAACAATAATAATATTAATTTTGGAAATAATGATTTTTCAAAATCTTTTGAATACCTTAAGGAATTGAATGCAAAAGAAAATATTTCTACAAGAGATTGCTCGGGAATAATTTTAAACAAGCTGAGCGAAGATTCAGATATATTTATTGGTGGCTCTGCTGATTTAGCAGGCTCAACAAAAACTTACATAAATTCTTCTACTTCTATAAATTCCGATAATTTTTCTGGGGTTAATATGCATTATGGGGTTAGAGAGCACGCAATGGGTGCAATAAGTAACGGCCTCGCATTATCAGGACTCATTCCATTTGCAGGAACTTTTTTGATTTTTTCTGATTACATGAGAAATTCAATAAGGCTATCAGCATTGAGTAAGCTTCAAGTTTTATATATTCTAACTCATGATTCAATTGGATTAGGTGAAGACGGGCCAACTCATCAGCCAATATCTCAATTAATGTCGCTAAGATTAATGCCTAATTTATTAGTGTTTAGACCTGCTGACTATTTTGAAACGGTAAATTGCTTTCATGAAGCTTTAAAAAATACCAACAAGCCTTCCGCGTTTGCGTTAACAAGGCAGGGAGTTCCCACCTTAACCCAATATGATACTTCAGGATCTAGCAAGGGAGGTTATGTCTTGTCAGGGGATATAAATGAAGACCAGGATATCATTCTTATAGGAACAGGATCTGAGGTTCAATTGTGTATAAAAGCTCAAGAAGAACTAAAAAAAATAAATATATCATCTAGAGTTGTCTCTATGCCTTGCTGGGAAATATTCGACGCGCAAAATGAGTCATATAAGAATAGTGTTATTCCCTCATCTATAAAAAATAGAATTTCTGTGGAGGCAGGCGCAACATTAGGTTGGCAAAAATATATAGGAGACAATGGTGCTTCAATAGGCATAAACGACTTCGGGTCATCAGCGCCAGGTGATTTCATACTAGAAAAAAAAGGCTTTTCAGTAGAAAATGTAGTTAATATATCTAAAAAAATACTGGAAAGGTAACATTTCTATGAAAATAGCTATAGGTGGTGATCATGGTGGATTTGAATTAAAAGAGAAGCTGATTGCTTATTTAAAGTCTCAAAGTCATGATGTTATAGATTTAGGAGCACACGAATTTAATCCAACTGACGATTATCCTGATTTTTGCTTCCCGGTTGCAAAAATGGTTGCTGAAAAAAAAGTAGACAGAGGAATTATTTCTTGTATGAGCGGTATAGGAGCTGTAATCACAGCAAATAAAGTAAAAGGAGTTAGGGCCGGATTGTGTCATACGGAATATCTGGCAAAGCAAGGCGTTGAGCATGACGACATGAATGTTTTATGTATTGGGGCAATAATCGTAGATCATAATATTGTAGAAAACTTGGTTTCAGAATTTTTAAATGCTAAATTTCTAACTGAAGAAAAATACACCAGAAGATTAAACAAAGTTATAAATATTGAAAATTCGGAAGAACTATAATTGAATTCAGAAATACAAAAAATTAACAAACTTGGTCAATCTATTTGGCTTGATTCTATTTCCAGAGGAATGGTTAATTCTGGAAAACTAAGTTCTATGATTTCAGAAGGAATTTCAGGGATTACTTCTAATCCTGCCATATTTCAAAAAGCCCTGTCCTCTGAAAACACTTACGATAAAGATATTAAATCTTTAATTAATTTAGGTGAAAATGATTCAAAAAACATTTTTCATGCTTTGTCTATAAAAGATATATCTGATGCTTGTAAATTACTACTACCGGTTTATAAAAAAACTGATGGCAAAGATGGATTTGTAAGCATAGAAATAGATCCTAAATTTGCCAATGATACCGAAAGTAGTATTAGCGAAGGGATTTATCTTCATAAATCAATTGGTCAACCAAATGTGATGATAAAGGTGCCTGGGACAGAAGCTGGAATGCCTGTAATAGAACATCTCATTAGTCTGGGGATAAATGTTAATGTGACTCTATTGTTTTCAAGATATATGTATAAAAAGTCTGCAAAAGCCTATATAAATGGTCTTAATAAATTATCTCCAGAACAATTAAATAAAGTAAATTCTGTGGCTTCTTTCTTTATTAGCAGAATAGACACATCTGCAGATAAAGTTGTCAAGGAAAAATCTCAAGGAAAAGTTGCTATATCAAATGCAATTCTTGCTTACCAGGATTATAAAAAAATATTCTCAGAAGAATCTTTTGGCAATTTAGAAAATAGCGGAGCCAATAAACAAAGGCTGCTTTGGGCTTCCACTTCGGTAAAGAACCCAAGTTACGAAAAACTTCTTTACGTTGAAAAACTAATAGGGCCTGAAACAGTAAATACAGTTCCGGAAAATGTATATGAAGAAATTGTCTCAAATACAAATCAATATAAAGATTTGCTTAATTCAGATAGTAATTATCACCAACAGGTTATTGCAAATGCTTTAGATGAAAATGATATGGAAAGCATTACCGATGAATTACTTATTGATGGAATAAGGCTTTTTGAAGAAGCTTTCGATAGCCTTTTAGGTGAAATAAAAAATAAAATTACTGATCGCTCTTAGAGTATGTCAGAGTATAAACTACACCATAAAAATATTAGTTTTGCCAATGAAATTAAAGAAGATTTTGGCAACCTTATATCATATAAAAATATTTGGATAAACCACCCTATTTCATACAAAGATCGCTTGGGTTGGATTGAAATCTCAAGCCACATAAATAAATCAATAAAATTATGCAAAGATGTCTTTGATGGGGTAAGTACAGAATTTAATCCTTCCTCGGTTGTATTTATTGGGATGGGAGGCAGCATACAAACTGGCAAAGTACTAAACCAGATAAGCTTAAATAATAAATATCAGCTTTTTTTTATAGATAGCACGAGCCCCAAAGATGTTAATTCTGTTAGAGATAAAATTGATTTATTAAATACCATTTTTATTTTTATGAGTAAATCTGGGGCAACTTTGGAAACAACCAAAATAATGAATTTTTTTATTAAGGAACTTGCCTTAGAAGGCGAGCTTGATTTTGGCGATAGGTTTATTGCGCTAACTGATACAGGAACCCCTTTAGAAAAATTTGCCTTGGAAAGAAAATTTTTAAAAGTGATTAATACTCCAAAAAATATAGGAGGGAGGTTTTCTTCATCTACTCCATTTGGAGTCTTTCCAGCAACCTTCATGGATGATGTATTAAATCCATTTGAAAATAATTACTTTTGGGATTTAGAGAGAATTCAAGAAAAATGCTTAGCTCTTACTTCTATACTAAAAAATTCTTATGACAATTATGATGGGATCTTATATTTAAATATACCCGAAGAAATCAATCAAATGGGTATTTGGCTAGAACAATTAATTGCGGAATCAACAGGTAAAAGCGGGAAAGGAATTATCCCGTTAATTAACAATAAAAACGATATTAGGTGCCCTAAAATATCAATAATTAATAAAGCCGCAAGAAAAAACGATAAATATAATGAAGGCGAACTAATAATAAACTTAGATAAAAATACAATTTTTGAAGATATGTATATATGGCAATTATCTATATCAATATTATGTAAATACATGTCTGTTTTCCCTTTTGATGAACCTGATGTAAAAAAATCAAAAATAAATACTGAAACCATATTGAAAAAATATGATGACATTCAAAAGTTATCTATGCCTTATTCAGGTGATGATATAAACAACATGTTAAGTAAAAACATAGCAACGCAAGTTCTGTATATAAATTTATATTTAAGCGAAAATGAAAAAATTAATAATTGCTTAATTAAATTAAAGGAAAAATTAAACTCAATTCACAATATAAATGTAGTTACAGGATTCGGTCCACGCTATTTACATTCAGTAGGCCAGCTTCAAAAAGGCGGCACAAAAGATGCATGGTCTTTATTTTTTTATGATGATAAATTAACCAATTCTTATAGTAAAAAAAATAATTACAAAGATTTAAGTCATACATTTAAAGCTCAAATGTTGGGGGACTTTAATGCCTTAAAAGAGCTTGAGATAAACACTTATTTAGTTAACATTGATTCAAATAAACCAAATCCATTCGATAAAATTATGGATGCGATAAAGGAGTAATAATGGAGATTGCAATAATAGGCTTAGGGAAAATGGGTTTAGGCATTTCAAAAAGACTTATAAAAGAAGGTCATGAAGTATATGGATATGATTCAGAATGGAGTGCTAACGAATATTCAGAAAATAACATAAATGGCTCAGATAATCTGGATGATTTAATAAATAAATTTAATCAAGGGTCAAAAAAAATTGTATGGGTTATGGTCCCTTCTGGGGAGCCTACAAAATCAACTATCAGTAAATTAAATTCTTTATTAAGTAGCGATGACATTGTCATAGATGGCGGGAATTCCTTTTATAAAGATTCTATAAAGAATTCAATAGAATTAAACGATAAAAATATTCATCTATTAGATTCAGGAACGAGTGGAGGTGTCTGGGGCGAAAAAGAAGGTTATTGCCTAATGATAGGAGGAAACAAAAATGCATACAATCACTGCGAACCTATTTTTAAATCACTTGCTTCTGAAGGTAAAGGTTATGGATACATGGGGCCGAGCGGGTCAGGTCACTTTGTAAAAATGATTCACAATGGAATCGAATATGGAATGATGCAATCAATGGCAGAAGGGATTGAAATACTACATGAAAAGAAGGAATTTAATCTTGATTTGCCCCAAATAACCTCTCTTTGGCAGCACGGAAGTGTTGTAAGATCATGGCTTTTAGATCTTTTAAACAATGCTTTGCTAGAGGACTCAGAGTTATCCAACGTTGCGCCTTATGTTGAAGATTCAGGAGAAGGCAGATGGACTATAAAAGAAGGAATAGATTTGGATGTCCCAACTCATGCAATAACATCTTCATTATACTCAAGATTTTATTCAAGAAGAAATGATTCTTTTGGATTTAAAATATTAGCTTCTCTTAGAAATCAATTTGGTGGACATTCTATAAAAAAAGCTAATTAAATATTTTTGAATAAAGGTCTTCCTGCCTATTCATCGCGTTCTGGTATATGATCATATTTTTTTCGTTTGGATCATAAAATTCACTAACTTCAAAATCAAAATCATCAAATGAACTAGATATTCCAATGGCATTTAAAGCTAAAATCGCAGTTCCTCTGCCTGTGTCTTCTGGAACATTTGACACTCCTACTCTCATACCTAAAACATCTGACAGCATTTGAAGCCAATATTTTGAAGACTGAACAGCTCCACCAGAAGCAACAACTAAGCAATCTTCCTGTAATAAAGTCATCAGTCTTTTTGAAACTAATCCAAATCTATATGCTATAGATTCGAGAAATGCTTGATAAATTTCATTCTGAGTTGTGGATAACCTAATGCCCGTTAATGTTCCTGTGGCGTTCTCAGCCCAACCCACAGCCCTTTCTCCAGCTAGAAAAGGTAAAACAGTTAACCCATGACTATCAGGTTTTGACCTTAGAAGTATATTTTCTAATTCTAGATTAGATCCATTTGCATTTATCTCATCAATTGAATTTGAGTCAATGTTTGAATGAATATTCATTAATTTCTTTAACCATAAGCTAACATTTCCGCCTTCTGAAAAAGCACCTCCAATTAAACTGTGGTTTTCGCCAAGCCTATAATTCCATAATCCTTGAGGTATATTTATTTTTGGTTTATTGGTTAGCACTCTCAATGCCCCGGTAGTTCCAATTGAGAGGGCTATTTTATTTTCTGAGTTACAACCAACTCCTATATTTGAAGAAGCACCATCTCCTACAGGCAATAAAAATGGCACATTTACTAACTTGTTCCACCTTTTTGAGTACTCAGAATTCAGTCCTTCGACTGCTTTTGTGTAAGGGCTCAAATTAGGAAGATCACTTTCTTTTAAGCCAATGAAATTTAAGCCTGGGGCATACCAAGTTAATTTTTTTCTATTAAATAACCCTGTCCAGCTTGCAACTGAATAACTTATATCAATGTCTTTATTTTGCATCCACCTTCTTAATAAATAATTTGAAAAATCAGTCCAAATATATATTTTATGGTCTAAATCGGGATATTTTTCTTTAAACCAAATAATTCTTGAAGGGATGTAAGAAGTATGCATTGGGCACCCAGTATCATCATAAAAAACTTTTTGATTCACCCCTTCTTTAAGCTTTGCAAGTTGTTTATGAGGTCTTGTATCTGCATAGGTAAATACATCAGTTACAGGAGCATTGTTTTCATCAAGGCCAATAATTGTGCTAGCCATTGTATCAGTTGAAAATGCAATAATTTCATGACCTGAGCTTTTTGACAATAATTCATCAAGGCCTCTTTCAATTATTTGAGCAGACTCTTGTGCATTAAAAGTATATGTTCCGTCTGTTTTTATAGTCATCCAATGTTCAAATTTAATATTGCAGCCCTCGATTGGATTGGCTCTTAGATCAAATAAGCCTATCTTTACAAATGATGTGCCAATGTCTAAAACTAAAACTGCTTTTTTATTTTGAGTACCCACTAGATATTCAAATTAGTAATGACTGAAAGAAAATAAGTCCGGTTTAACCTGTAAGTTATTTTCTCCATCCCACTGAAGGTGCTGTTAAGATTTTTTCTTGGGTCTTCTTCATATCCAATTTTCCCCATTTTTTATTTGGATCAGCTTCAGGAATAGAATCAATAAGCAACTGTGTGTATGGGTGCTGAGGCTTTTTAATTACTGTCTCTACATTTCCAGCCTCAACTAAATTTCCTTTATATAGAATCATTATTTCATCACTAATTTGATACGCGGTAGTTAAGTCATGTGTAACATATACAACTGCAATACCTAATTCCTTGTTTAACCTTGATACAGCATCTAAAATTGTAGCTCTCAAAGATGCATCCACAGCGGAAACAGGTTCATCGGCTAAAATAACCCTCGGTTTTAATAAAAGAGCTCTAGCAACCATAACTCTTTGTCTTTGACCACCACTTAACTGATGAGGAAGTCTTCCAAGCGTTTCAGCAGGAACCAGCCCTACCATCTCTAAGGCCTGATTAACCATATGAACAGCCTCATCACGACTTTCTGCCATCTTGAAGTTATTAACGGGACTGAATAATACATGATCTACTTTATAGAAAGGATTGTAAGAACCATAAGGATCTTGAAATATAGGCTGAACTTCCCTTCTGAACTCTCTTCTTTCAGCTCTAGAGATTTCTGTAAGATCTTTTCCGTCGTACTCTACTGATCCACTTGATGGACTAGCTATACCTAATAGTAATCTGGCTAATGTTGTCTTTCCGCTACCTGATTCTCCAGCCACGGCTATAATCTTAGGGTTTTTTTGGTCTAAGCTCATAGATATGTTATTTACGGCTACGTTTTCTTCTTCTCTACTAAGAAAACCTCCCCCAAATATTTTTGTGACATTTTTTGCTTCTAATACTGCTGGCATTTTTCTCTCCTAATAAATTATTTCCCGTAACTAGCACAGGTTTTACATTCTTGAATGTAGTGATCTTTATCTACCTTTACCCAAGGAATTTTAGTAAGTGTTTCTTTTCCAATTCTTAAGCAAAAAGCACAGCCTTCTGGAAGATTTAAAAGAGTTGCAGGAAGTCCAGGGATTCCTATGAAATCCTTTTTGTTGCTCAAAGTTGGAAGACTCTTAATAAGAAGTCTAGTATAAGGATGTTTAGGTGACTTAAATACTGTTTTAACAGGCCCAACCTCAACTAGTCTACCAGCATACATAACTCCAACATGATCAGAAAATTGAGCAACTAAGCCCATATCATGACCAATCAATATTATTGAAGCATGCAATCCTTCTTGCAGTCTTCCTAGGGTCTGCATCACATTCCTCTGCACTACTACATCCAGTGCGCTTGTAGGTTCATCTGCAACTATAATTCTTGGCTGCATAGAGGTAGCAATTGCAATTGCTACTCTTTGTTTCATTCCCCCGCTTAATTCGTGAGGATACATTTCAGCAACCCCGGGCGCCAAGTCTACGGCAACTAATAATTTTTCAACAACTTCAATTTGCTGCTCTTTGGACATTTTTTCATCACCTCTTATTTGGTGATCGTATAATCCATCGAGTAATTGATTTTTTATTTTCATTACAGGATTTAAAGAATTCATTGCACCTTGAGGCACCAAAGCAACCTCATTCAACCTTTGAAGTCTCATTTCTTCTTCATCTAGATCCAGCATGTCTTGGCCACCAACAATTACTTGGCCGCCAGCAATTCTTCCTGGAGCTCTAGTAAGCCTCATTAGAGCCATAGCTAATGTGCTTTTACCACTTCCTGACTCCCCTACCAAAGCCATTCTTTCGCCTTGCCTTAATGAAAAACTAACACCATCAACAGCTTTTACTACCCCATCTGGAGTATCGTAATGAACCTTAAGGTCTTTTACTTCTATTCCTACTTTAGAAGCAGAAGATTTAGTAGATGATGCTTTTTGTGTAGTCGTCATACTCTTTTCCTTAACCTAGGGTTAGACCATTCATCTAAACCTGCTGTTATTAAAAACAAACCAACGAAAATCATTGCTAATACCAATATTGGAGGGCCAAACCACCACCACATTCCATGAAGAATGGATGAGAATTGGATGTTCCAATATATTGTCATTCCAAGAGTTGGGCTATCAAATGGTCCTAAGCCAAGTGCTTCAAGACCAACTGATGCTAGTATTGCTGAAGCAACAGAACCAACTAAAGAAGCGCCAATATATGGAGCTAAGTTAGGCAACATTTCTTTAAACATTATTGAAAATCCGCTAGTACCACTCAATCTTGCTATTTCAACGTATAATTGCTCTCTCATAACAAGTACTTGGGCTCTTATAGTTCTGGCAGGCCATACCCATGCAACTGCTGAAACAGCTAACCCCATCTGCTGCACACTTAACCCGCTTTGAATATTCACCGCAATCACAATTAATATAAGAATTCCTGGTATGGTCAATCCAACGTCCACTATTGTGCTAATAACCTGATCCACCCATCCTCCATAATATGCCGCAATAAATGCGAGTACAGTTCCAACAGAAATACCAATTAGGCCAGCTATTAGTCCTATCTGCAAAGTCAACGGTATTCCAGCTATCATTACAGACATTACATCTCTACCTTGACGATCTGTTCCTAAGATATAGCCTCCGGATCTTGTCCCTGGATTGTAAGGATCGCTTTCAAATGGAGCAAGGTCTGGGCCACCACTTAACGGCCTAAATCTTTCAACCTCATAAGTTGCATATCCAATTATTACAAATAGTAGCAGGGCAGCTAACAATCCTATGCCTACGCCCAAGGAAGGATTTCTTCTTACATACCTACCAAAATCTTCTAATCTTCTTTTAAAAGATTTTTTAGTTAAATCTTGACTTGTATTCTCAGCAACAGTAGTCATAATTTAACCTCCTTTCTTATAGCTTACTCTAGGGTCTAATAGAGGATAAGTAACATCTATAATAAAAGTAGCCAAACCTAGGGTTACTATTACAATAAATATCATTCCCCTGATAACAAAGAAGTCGTTTAATTTGATTGCTTGATAAAGGGTATTACCTAAGCCTGGATATCTAAAAATTACTTCAACTAAAACTGATCCAGTAAATACTGTTCCAAGTGAAAGAGCTAATGCCGTAGTTTGGGGAAGAACGGCATTTCTTACAGCATAGTTAAAGAATAATCTTGTACTTCTTAAACCTTTCGCTTCTGCTGCTATCATGAAGTCCTCTCCTTGATTAGTAACCATCATGCCTCTCATTCCAAGCGCCCAAAAACCTAATGAAGCAAGAACAATTGAAGCTGCCGGCAAGATTGCGTGGTGAATAACATCTATTGTGAATGAAAGTTCCCACCTAGGAAGAG
>JAYZIQ010000028.1:0-7188 GCA_036165455.1 Chloroflexota bacterium
AATGACTAGAACTCTTTTACATATAGTTGTTACTTCTGGAAGAATGTGAGAACTAAGTATAAGTGTATGCTCTCCTCCAAGACTTTGGATCAATTTTCTTGTTTCTACAACTTGGACTGGATCTATACCAATTGTTGGCTCATCCATAATTAAAATTTTAGGTTTATGAATTATTGATTGCGCTATTCCAGTTCTTTGCCTATAACCTTTTGAAAGTTTCCCAATCATGACATCTCTATAAGTTTCTAATCCTGTGATATCAATTACTTCGGTGGTTCTTTTTGAGATCCCTTTCTTCATCCCTCTTATAGAGGCCATAAAATGTAAGTATTCTTTTACGGTCATATCTAGATATAAAGGAACATTTTCTGGTAGATATCCGATTTGTTTCCTTGCCTCGAAAGACTTGTCGACAATATCATAGCCCCCAATAGAAACTTTTCCATTTGTAGGGGGAGTATAGCCTGTCATGACTTTCATCGTAGTAGATTTACCTGCCCCGTTAGGCCCAAGCAATCCAACTGTTTCACCTTTTTCAATTGAGAATGAAACGTCTAATACAGCTGGGTAATCTCCATAATATTTAGACATATTTGAAATCTCAATCATTTTAATTAATATTGTCTGTGCTTGAACTACTAAATGGAAATGATAGCCAATTAAATTATTATATTCAACAATAGTTTAATTGTTTTGATAAAATAATCTTAATTATGACGTTAAATTCACCAAAAGATATATATATAGATAACGCAGCAACTACTTCTATGCGAAAAGAAGTTTTAGATGAAATGACTCCTTATTTTTCTGAAAATTATGGCAACCCTTCCAGCCTCTATAGTATTGCTCAGGTTGCAAGAGATGCTGTAGATGGATCTAGGGAAAATATTTCAAGCGTACTAAATTGCAAGCCTAGCGAAATAGTATTTACTAGCGGTGGGACCGAATCGGATAATATGGCTATCATAGGAGTTGCTAAAGCGTTAAAAGACACAGGAAACCATTTGATAACAACCAAGATTGAGCACCATGCTGTAATTCATGCTATGGAGGAGCTTGAGTCGAGTGGCTTTGAGATTTCCTATTTAAATGTTGATAAAGATGGATTTATTAATTTAGAGGAACTTGAGTCCAAAATAAATAGCAAAACTTCTCTAATTTCAATCATGTTAGCTAATAACGAAACAGGCTCAATTCAAAATTTAGCCAGAATAAGTGAAATTGCTAAAAATAAAGCTAAGTCTCTTCAAAGGGAAATTTATGTTCATACGGACGCAGTTCAGGCTGCCGGCAAATTAGATTTAAATGTAAATAAGTTAGGCATAGACCTGATGAGTCTTTCAGGCCATAAAATCAAAGGACCTAAAGGTGTTGGTTGTTTATATATAAAAAAGGGAATTCCTATTTCTCCCATAATTCTTGGAGGAGGCCAGGAACGCCAGAGGCGATCAGGAACTGAAAATGTTCCCGGTATTGTTGGCTTTTCAAAGGCTCTTAGTCTTGCTGATGAAGAAAAAAATCATTTTAATACTCACTGTAAAAAATTAACTGAGGAATTAAGACTAAAATTAAAAAACATAAAATATGAACATACTATTATTACTCCAAATGAAAACTCCCTATCAAATATCTTAAATGTTTGCTTTAAAGGCTTTGAGGGTGAACCAATACTTATTGGTTTGGATATGGCAGGAATTTTTGCTTCAAGTGGTAGCGCATGTAGCTCTGCTTCTCTAGAACCATCACATGTGTTAGTAAGCATGGGTATTGACCCTAAGTTGGCTATAGGATCTATAAGATTTAGCTTTTCTTGTGAGAATACTCTTGAAGAAATAGAATTTTTAGCTAATTCATTAGAAAGCGTTTTATCTGAACTATCTATATTGGCTCAAAAATAGTTATGATTTCATTTTCAAATAAATCATTATCACTAATAGCAATTATTTCTGTTTTGGCTTCCACATTAATTACTTTACTATTAATATTCAATCCATTTGAAGATTATGATCCGCTGTATGTATCTGGGAAAACTTTATATATAAAATCATACGAACCTTTAATTGTTAAAGATTACAGATACCTAGATTTAGATAATTCGCAAAAAATATTAAATGCTCCAGAAGGTAAAAGTTTAGCAATACTAAACATAGAAATAACAAATGCAGCCTCATCTGAAATAAGAATGATTTCTAATGAAAGTTCTAGTGAATTCATATCAAAAGATGGGTTTACTTATATGCCTGTGAATCCATATTCAATTAGTACAGATACTGATATTAATGGCGAAGATTTATCTTATCCAATTTGGGGATCTTTTACTTTGAATAACATGGAAAGAGCAGAAGGCTTCTTGTTGTTTATAGTAAAAGATACTTTTAAGCCAGATAAATTTGCCTGGATAGCATCAGATAGAGTCCTAATTACTTTCGATTAGTAAAATATTATCCTATAAATAGAGGGCCAAATACTAAAGCTACTATTGTCATTAATTTAAGCAATATATTTATAGATGGACCTGAAGTATCTTTAAAGGGATCTCCTACTGTGTCACCTGTTACAGCTGCTTTATGTGCATCTGAACCTTTCCCTCCATGATTACCTAATTCAACATATTTTTTTGCATTGTCCCATGCGCCTCCAGAATTTGCCATGAAAATAGCCAGAAGGAACCCTGAGACTATTGATCCGGCCAGCATCCCGCCAAGAGCTTCGGCCTTTAATAAAAGACCGACAAGTATAGGAGAGATAATAGCCAAAATACTAGGTAGTATCATAGCTTTCAAAGATCCAGCAGTACTAATTGCAACTGCCCTAGCTGCATCAGGCTTTACTCCTTTTTTCCCTTCCTTGAGGCCTTTTATTTCTCTAAATTGCCTTCTAACTTCTTCAATCATTGCTCCAGCAGCGGTTCCAACTGCCTGCATTGTCATTCCAGAAAACAGGAAAGGAAGCAATGCGCCAATAAGAACCCCACTCAAAACCTTTGGATCCATAATATTTATTGATGTAACGCCTGTTACTAAACCATATGCAGCTAAAAGTGCTAATGCTGTCAAAATTGCAGATCCTATTGCAAACCCTTTTCCTGTAGCTGCAGTTGTATTGCCTAGCGCATCTAAAGCATCTGTTCTTTCTCTTACTTCAGGTTTTAGCCCAGCTTGTTCTGCTAGCCCTCCAGCATTATCAGCAACTGGCCCATAGGCATCAGTTGATAAAGTTATTCCTAATGTGGATAGCATTCCAACTGCTGCTAATCCAACTCCATAAAGGCCAGCAAGATTAAATGCAATTAGTATTCCTACTACAATAGATAGAGCTGGCACAGCTGTACTGTATAGCCCTACAGATATGCCTGCAATAATGTTTGATGGATGCCCTGTTAAAGATTGCTTTGATATCCATTTAACAGGAAAGTATTCATAAGAAGTAAAATATTCAGTTGCTGTACCAATAACTTGTCCTACAGCAAGCCCAGTTAACACTACGAAGAATAGTGATGCCGGAAGAGGGTCACTAAATAATAATGAATTTGCTAAATATATTCCTGCAAGCGCCAGAATAGCAGCCCCAAATATACCAATTCTAAATGACCACAACAATGAATTCATTGAGGCATCAGGTTTGGTTCTAACTAAAAATGTACCAATAATTGAAGCTATAATTCCAATTGCACTAATTACCAAAGGCAGCATTACTAATGAGGTAGTAGATACATTATCAACACCAACTAATATTCCCAAAGATATTGTTGCAATTAAAGATCCTGCATATGACTCAAATAAATCTGCCCCCATGCCTGCAACATCACCAACATTATCACCAACATTATCTGCTATAGTGGCAGGGTTTCTGGGGTCATCTTCTGGTATACCTGCTTCGACTTTTCCTACTAAATCTGCCCCTACATCAGCAGCCTTTGTATAAATTCCCCCTCCAACTCTAGCAAATAATGCTATAGATGAGGCGCCAAACCCAAATCCAGCAATAATATTAGTAGCAGATGCAGTTCCAGCAATCTGATCAAAAATTACCCATAATAAAGTCACTCCTAAAAGACCAACTCCTACTACTGTAAGGCCCATTACACTTCCAGTATTAAAAGCAACTCTTAAAGCTTGGTTAAGCCCCCCTTCGGCAGCTTCAGCTGTTCTTGAATTTCCTCTTACTGCAATATTCATACCAACTATTCCAGCTATTGAAGAGCCTATAGCACCAGCTAAATAAGATATAGCTGTCCATGGTCCAGTATTTTCTTTAAATCCATTTGCATTAAAAATATTTAAGTCAACTACGAGCCAAAGAATTGCGAACATAGTTACTACAAAAAATGAAAGAATTGTATATTCCTTTTTGAGGAAAGCATAAGAGCCTTCTTGTATAAGCCCAGCTATTTCAGCAAGTTCTTTATTTTTAACTTTCCTTTTAACAACACTCCAGAAAAAATAAAAAGCTGATAGTAATGCTATTCCGGCTGATATTAATACAATTAAAATTAAATTATCCATGATTTTCCCTCACTTTTATTTATTTAATTCTTCCTTTAAAGAATTAATACTTCTTTCTAGTTCTTTTCTTTCTAAAGCAATTGTAATGTCTCCCCGCGTTCTTTCCACTACACTTCTTAGTTGATCTGTTGTTCTTCTTAAACCTGAAGTTACCCCCTCAGGAAAATCAACTGACTCTAAAACATCAACAACTTCATTCATTATCTCTAAATATTTTTCAGAGTCCGCAACTTGATTGTCTCTGATTTTATCCAATGCAGTCCTTCTTAATTCGCTCGCTGCTTCAGCCATGCCTTTAAGTAAAGAGCTCGGAGAGAAACTATCTATATATTTAGTAGGTATAGATTTATTTGATGTAAAAGACATAAAAAATATAGCCTCGCAAAGTTCCTTCTCTCCATCAAGCATAAAAGTAGAATTTATATCTGAAGAGTACTTGATTATTTTTGGTTTTACAGATTTTAATTTTTTTATGCCTTCGTCGATCAATTCTTGTGACTTTTTATTTTCTCCTCTATGAGCAGCCCTAATAGATCTTGATGAAATCCCAATTATCTCTCTAGATATTTTCAACCCTGCCTCTCTAGATTCATGGATATTATTAAACTTTAAATTACTCGATGTAGTAACCTTTTTTATTGAGGATAGTGATTTATTTTCCATATTTTTTCATTATATTTTTTAGATCTTTTACTTCCTTTATAGGATTTTGTGCCAAAGTTACAGCACTAGATATGCATATAGAATCAGCACCTGCCTCAAGAACACTAGCTGCCCTTTCCTTGTTTATGCCGCCTATTCCAACAACAGGTAATTTAAATTTAGAGTTCTTAAGATCTTTTATAACATTTATTGACGAAGGTATTGTATCTTTTTTGGTGATAGTTTCAAACAAACTTCCTATAGCAATATAATTAAGATTAAGTTTGCTAGATTCCATTGCTTCTTTTGTAGTTGCATTAGAGTTACCTATTATAAATTTATCTCCGAATATATCTCTGCACTTATTTATATCCATGTCATCCCTGCCTAAGTGAATGCCGTCTGGATTAGTTTCCATAGCAACCTCAACTCTGTCATTTATTATAAAAGTTGTATTGTTTAAGTTGCATAATTTTTTAATTAAATATGCTTGGTCAATTACCTCTTTATCGCTAGAAATCTTATTTCTTAGCTGGATAGTGTCTGCACCTGCTTGAATAATATCTTTCGCAAGATTATATAAATCTGAATTTCCTATATTGTTAGGATCAATGATTATGTATAAACCTAAATTTTTCATTTCACCATGTTGCTTACAGGGCTAAAAGATTTCCTGTGAATTTTACTAATACCATTAGAATTAATTGATTCAATATGAGCCTTGGATCCATAGCCTTTATTATTTTGAAAATAATAACCTGGGTATAAATTATCATAAATTCTGGACATCATGTGATCTCTTGCAACCTTCGCAATAATTGATGCAGCAGCAACTGAAACCGATATTGCGTCAGCTTTATTAAAGCCAATATTGTATTCTTTTATATCTAAATTTACAGCATCAATTAAAATAAGGTCTATGTCTGTTTTTAGTTGATTTAATGACCTTTTCATGGATAGCTTTGTGGCCTCGACTATTCCGTGAATATCTATTTCTTTATGTGTTGCTATTCCAATTGAAAAAATAGAACCTGAATAAATAATTTTTTGAAATTTATTTAATCTTTCTTTTTCAGATAATTTTTTACTATCGTTGAATTTTTCTGGGTTGCCCAATAATAAATTTTTATCAAGCTTTACAGATGCTGAAACCACCGGTCCTGCAATTGTGCCTCTCCCTACTTCGTCAATTCCGACAATATTATTTATTCCTTTAGATAAAATTTTTTCTTCGATAATAGAATTTGGAAAATCAGGAATTTCTAATGTAGAGATATATTTTCTAATGTCCTCTATGATGATAATTTAACAGCTTGGGTTGATATATATTTACTAGAAGATTTATCAAATTCTATAAATCCTCCACCTAGAACCATATTTTTTTTATAGAATACTAGGGCTTGACCAGGCGTTATTGCTCTTTGAGGCTCATCAAAAATAAATTTTGAATCCCCATTTTCTGAGTGAACTAATCTGCCTGAAGCAGGGAAGCTTTTATACCTAATTTTAGCTTCTAATTTAATATCATCTGATGGCTTTTCTCCAGAAATAAAATTAACCGAAGACATGAGGACATTTTTTTTCATAAGTTCTTTTGAGGGGCCCACCTCAATATTATTACTATCAGAATATATGTTAGTTACAAAAAGTGGTTTTCCGTTACTCTCAACCCCCAAACCTTTTCTTTGACCTATAGTAAAGTTATGTATTCCATCATGTTCACCTAGTATCTCTCCTGATGAATTTATAATATTTCCTTCTGTTTTTTTTACTTTTTTATCAATATATTTTTTATAATCTCTGTCTGGAATAAAACATATATCCTGGGAGTCAGGCTTATCAGCATTAATCAATCCAAATTCTGACGCTATTTCCCTTATTTTAGTTTTTGGATAGATGCCAACTGGAAGTTTCAGTTTTTTTAAAACTTTTTGATTTAAATTAAAGAGAACATAGCTTTGGTCTTTAGTTTCATCCTCGCCTTTTATAAGTTCAAATTTATCATTATTTTTTAAAATTGTTGCATAATGGCCGGTTGCAA